>NZ_JAGYFZ010000057.1:0-38445 GCF_019946675.1 Pseudomonas sp. BF-B-15 | reverse complement strand
CACACCGCCTTCGCGGGCAAGCCTCGCTCCTACAGGGGGTTGTGTTGGGGCTAGAAAATTTGGGTGAACAACCAATACAAACTACCCGACAGTACAATCGCCGCCGGCAAGGTCAACACCCACGCCATCAGCAGATTGCGGATGGTCTTCATCTGCAAGCCGCCGCCGTTGGCGACCATGGTCCCGGCCACCCCTGAAGACAACACGTGGGTGGTCGACACCGGCAGTCCGAACATGTCCGCCGCGCCGATGGTCAGCATGGCCACGGTTTCCGCCGAGGCGCCTTGCGCGTAGGTCAGGTGGGACTTGCCGATCTTTTCGCCGACCGTCACCACGATGCGTTTCCAGCCGACCATGGTGCCCAGTCCCAGGGCAATCGCCACCGCGATCTTTACCCACAGCGGAATAAACCGCGTCGAATTGTCGATCTGCTGCTTGAACAGTTGCAGCTTGCCGCTGGTGTCGGCGTCGAAGTTGCCGACCTTGTTCTTGTCCATCAGGCGAATGGTTTCGCTGGCCAGGTACATGTCGTTACGCACGTTACCCACGGCTTCGGCGGGCACTTTGGACAACGAGCCGTAACCCTTGACCTCGGCGCCGATACGGCCGGTGAGCGCGGCGAGGGCCGGGATCAGTTGCGGCGCGGCCTCCTTGCTGCGCACGTAGTCGGACAACACCGCACGCGGGTCGGCCGGTGCCGGTAGCGGCGAATTTTTCACCAGCGCTTGCTGGGTGACTTCGGCGACGGCGGCGAACTGCAAGGCCTGATCGGCCGGCATGGTGCGGTTCAGCGCATAAGCCATTGGCAGCGTGCCGACCAGAATCAGCATGATCAGGCCCATGCCTTTCTGGCCATCGTTGGAACCGTGGGCAAACGACACGCCGGTGCAGGTCACGATCAGCATGCCGCGAATCCACCACGGTGGCGGCGTGTTGCCTTTCGGCGCCTTGTACAGCGCACGATTCTTGACGAAGGCGCGCAAGGCCAGCAGCAACAGCGCGGCAAAACCAAAGCCGACCAGCGGCGAGAGCAGCAGCGCATAGCCGATCTTGGTGGCCTGCGCCCAGTCCACGCCGCTGGTGCCATCGCGGCCATGCATCAGGGCATTGGCCACGCCGACACCAATGATCGAACCGATCAGCGTGTGCGACGACGACGCCGGCAAGCCCAGCCACCAAGTGCCGAGGTTCCACAGAATCGCGGCGATCAGCAGGGCGAAAATCATCGCGAACCCGGCGGACGAACCGACTTGCAAAATCAGCTCTACCGGCAGCAGGGCGATGATGCCGAACGCCACCGCGCCGCTGGACAACAACACCCCCAGGAAGTTGAAGAACCCGGACCAGGCCACCGCGAAATTCGGCGGCATCGAGTTGGTGTAAATCACCGTGGCCACCGCATTGGCGGTGTCGTGGAAACCGTTGACGAACTCAAAGCCCAGCGCGATCAGCAGCGCCACGCCCAGCAACAGAAACGGCGTCCAGGTGGTGACCACCGTGCCGAGTTCGCTCATGTCGTGCATCAGGCTGTACGCGGTGAACAACAGTCCACTGGCCAGCACACCGAAGAAAATCACCAGGGTGAACAGGTTGGGTTTCTTGTCGAGCTGGGGTCTGGCACTGCTGGCGGGCGCCTGGGCAGCGGAAAAGGAAGGAGTAGCCATGCCGGACAATCCTGAGGAGGGAAGTGTGTCGGTCATGATCGTTGCTAAATATTACAGGGAGGCTGCGTTGGGTCAGTGTTTGGGTTTTTTGCTGATACCACCGATCCGAACACACACCGTCCCTGTAGGAGCGAGGCTTGCCCGCGAAGAACGATATCGCGGTGTATCAGGCATACCGCGGCGCCTCATTCGCGGGCAAGCCTCGCTCCTACAGGGGTGGTGGTTGCTTAATAATCCTCGCGTTTTTTGAATGCCCAGCGCCCCGCAATCACCGTAAACGTCGCGACCAAGGCCACCAGGATCCAGAACCCCTCCGGGTCCTGCGATAGCGGCACGCCCCCCACGTTCATGCCAAAAAAACCGGCAATGATGTTGATCGGCAACGCCAACACCGTGACCACGGTCAAGGTGAACAGCGTGCGGTTGCTTTGCTCGTTGAGGTTGGCGGCAATTTCTTCCTGCAACAGCTTGATCCGCTCACCCAGCGCCGTGAGGTCGTTGATGATCAGCGCAAACTCCTCGGTGGATTTGCGCAGCTCCTTCACGTCTTCCTTCTGCAACCATTGCGGCGGGCGATTGAGCAGGCGCAGCAGCGAGCCCGGCTCCAGCGCCAGCAGCCGTTGCAAGCGCACCAGTACCCGGCGATTGGCGCCCAGCTCCGCGCGGTTGGTCGACAGCCGCGAGGACAGCAATTCATCTTCGATCTGATCGACGCTGAGGCTGGTCTTGCGCACGATCTGCGTCAGCACTTCGCCCTGGTCGCGCAGCAAATGCACGAGCAATTCCAGCGGCGAGCGAAAACGCTCACCGGCCTTCACCGAGGAACGCAACTTGTCCACCGAGTGCAGCGGTTGCAGGCGCGCGCTGATGATCAGCCGACTGCGCGCACACACCCACAGCGTCGACACGTCCGAGGAGACCATGCTGCTGAGGTTGAACACCACGTCGTTGACCACCGCCAGCAACGCCGAATCGACATGCTCGATGCGCGTCGAACGTGAGCCTTCATGCAAGGCTTCGAAAAACTCGTCGGGCAATTCCAGATGACTTTTCATCCAGCGCTCGCACGCGGCATGAGCGAGGTTCAGGTGCAGCCAGAGAAATTCGTCGCTGTCGTCCGGTTGTTGCAGGGACCGCAACGCCATGGCCGAATCGATTTCCCGACCGCGTTCACCGGGACGAAAACTGAAACCGTACAGCAGACCGAACAGGTCCGGGTCGCGATGGCTTTGGTCGATGCTGTGGTTCATGAGGTCTCGCTGTGAGGAGGCGGCCTGTCGCGGGTTTCACAGGTTCACTTGAGCCGCATCATCGCAAGGCGTCTTGACAGTTTTGTGACAGCTTCGCGGAGCTGGCCAAGTGCCTTCTACCGGCGGTCGGAACCGCTCAAGAACGGCCCTGAAACGCCGATCTCGTAGGAGCCGGCTTGCTGCGGGCGGCGTTCCGACGATAGCGTGCTGCCAGTCAATAGATTTCCCGACTGACCGGACGCTATCGCCAGCAAGCTGGCTCCTACAAAAGCATGCGTTCGACGCTGTAGACAGGGAATGTCCGGATTATTTTCACGCCTCACAAGGGCGTGCCTCATTCCTGTCACGAGTACCTTCCGATGTCTTTGCAAAAGTCCTTGAGAGCGCAAATTCTCGCCCTGTTGAGCGGCAGCCTGTTTGCGATGCTGTTGATCGCCCTGGCCTGTTTTCACTTTCTGTCGAATGGCGTTCAAAGCTACGCGAATCTCATTGACGGCCCGCTGCACACTTCGCAATTGATCGATGAAGCCAACCTGCAATTCAAGGTGCAGGTGCAGGAATGGAAAAACGTTCTGTTGCGTGGCAAGCAGCCGGCAGACCTGGACAAATACTGGAAGCAATTCGAAGACCGTCAGCGCGAGGTGCAGGGCATCCTCGGCGAACTGGCCGGACAGAAGGGCATCGAGCCGCAACTCAAGACCCGCATCGAACGCCTGCGTGACGAGCATCGTCAGTTGGGCGCGGCATACCAGAAGGGCCGTGATGCCTACGTGCAGGCCGGTGCCGATCCAACGGCGGGCGACACCGCGGTCAAGGGCGTGGACCGGGCGACCAGCGATCAGATGAGCGAACTGGTCAGCGAATTGCGCAAACAGGGCGTCGAGCAGTCGAAGCTGATCAGCGCCAACGCCGACCGTACCGTGTTGCTGGGCATCATTGTGATGCTCGCCTCGGGCCTGTTGATCGGGCTGTTGAGCCTGTGGCTGGTCAATCGCAATCTGGTCGAACCGATCCGTAAATTGATCGACTACGTGGCGCAACTTGCCCAGGGCAAGTTTGCCGAACGTGTGGCCAGCACCCGTCAGGACGAGCTGGGCAAGCTGGCGATCGCGGCCAATACGCTGCGCGATTTCCTCGCCGAAACCTTCAGCCGCTTGCAGGTCAGTGCCAAGGATCTGGACGGCGCCAGCAGTGAGTTGAATTCGATCGCCATCCTCATGGCCAGTGGTACCAACGAACAGTTCAACCGCACTGACCAAGTGGCCACGGCGATGAACGAAATGTCTGCCACCGCGCAAGAAGTCGCGCGCCACGCCGCCGATGCCGCACGTGCCGCCGACGATGCCGACCAGTCCGCCCAACAAGGCGAAAAAGTCATGCAGGGCACCATCCACACCATCACTCGCATGCGCGGCGAAATCGCCAACACGGCGACCGTCATCCGCCAACTGGAAACTGACAGCGGCCGCATCGGCAAGGTGCTGGAAGTGATTCGCGGCATTGCCGAGCAAACCAACCTGCTGGCACTCAACGCCGCCATCGAAGCGGCGCGTGCCGGTGAGGCCGGGCGCGGTTTCGCGGTGGTGGCCGATGAAGTGCGCAGCCTGGCCCAGCGCACGGCGGCGTCGATTATCGAGATCAACCAGATCATCCAGACCGTGCAAACCGGTGCGGTGGACGCGGCTCAGGCGATAGAAAGCGGCCAGTCGCGCAGCGAGGAAAGCGTTCAGCAAGTGACCGAGGCCGGCGCCATGCTGGAGCGCATCACGCATGCCGTGGAAGCGATTCGCGACATGAACCGCCAGATCGCCACCGCCGCCGAAGAGCAGACTTCGGTCGCCGAAGACATCTCGCGCAACCTCACCGAGATCACCAGCATCGCCAGTACCAACCTCGACAACGTGCAACGCACCGAAGCCGCCAGCCACAACCTGCACGGGTTGTCGGGGCAGTTGAACGAGGTGACGGCGCGCTTGAGCGCGTAACGGAAATGGCTGTGTACCGGCTTGCTTACCGAGTGGGTACACAGTCGATCTCAAGTCCGTTGACCCGATGTCGATGATGAGCGTATTCCCGTCACCTCAATGGAAAACGCCATGGTTAGCATCTCGTCTGTTTCGATCATCCAGCCCGTCGCCACTGCTTCGGCCAAAGCCACAGCAAGCACTGACGACACGTCTGTTACCGCAAGCGCCGAGGCGTCCAGCGACACCACCAAAGTGTCCGCCGACGGCGCACCGGCGGCGAGTGGCGGCAGCTCCAGCAGCAGCGAAGAATCGGATTCGGTGAAAGCCCTGCGCAAGCAGATCGCCGAGCTGCAAAAGCAATTGCAGGAACAACAGCAACAACTGCAAGCGGCCCAGGCCAAACAGGAAAGTGCAGACGCCAAGGCCGCCGATGTGGCGGCGGCTCAGTCGCAGATTGCGACGACCTCAGGTTCGTTGCAGACCGCAACGGCGGCGCTGTTGGCGGCGTTGCAGGAAGAAGGCAGCAGCACTGCGGGATCGATGGTCAGTACGTCGGCCTGATTCGAAAACACAAAAAAGCCGCACGATCCGAAAATCGTGCGGCTTTTTTTATGCGCGTATCAGGTGTCTTGTTTGTTGCTCAGGACTTTGCCAGTGGTGGCATCGAAATCCACGTCAAATTCTTTGCCGTCAGCGGTTTTCAGTTCCACTTCGTACTCGAAGCCATTGAAGTGGTTGTCCAGGTCGGTGTCGGTGATGGTCGCACCCGGGTGCAGTTTCAGGGCAGCCTGGTTCATTTCTTCCAGCGGCTTGATCTTGCCGCTCTTGACCAGCTCAGGGATCTGGTCGACGCGGACATCAGCTTGCGCCAGGCCAGCAGTGAGGGTCAGGGCGGCAACGGTGAACAGGGCAGTCAAAGTCTTCATGAGGTTCTTTCCTTGGTGAGCTGTTTAAGTGGGGCCAGATTAACTGGGGCAACTTAATTCACCCTTAATTCCAGGAGCATCGCCGGCAAGCCGGCGATGGCGTCACCTCGGTTCTGGATCAATACCCGTTGTTCTGCAACAACTGCGCAACCGTACCCGCCGCCGGACGTTTGTAGAACTTCAACAACTCGCTGGCGCGGTTGGTGAAGATGCCATCAACCCCGGCGTCCATGACTTTCTGGTAATCCACCGCATCATCGATGGTGTAAACGTGCACCAGCAAACCCTGATCGTGGGTGTACTGGTTCATCCATGGTTTGACCAGGTCCGAGTAGCTCTGATCGCCACCCTTGGTCAGCGCGGCAGAAGGGCCGGTGCCGATCGCGCCTTGAGCCTTGGCGTACTCGACCCATTGCTGGAATTCGGCTTTGTCCTTCGGTTCCTGTTTGGCGTAGTACGTGGCTTTGTCCTTGTCACCGGACTCGGCGAACGTCACCTTGGACTTGGGCTCGATGCTGCCTTCGCCGACCCACAACAGCAGGATCTTCGGCACTTGCGGCATTTCCTTTTCCAGCAGTTCGAGGCTGCTCTTCTCGAAGGTTTGCAGCACCACCTTACCTTTGCCCTGGCCGACGGCGAGTTCGCTTTTCGCCAGTTTCGAACCCGCTGGGCTCAACCATCCGCGATCCTGCAATTTATCCTTGAGGTCACGCTCGAGGCCGGGGAATTGCTTCGGCTCCTTGGTTTCGATGTACAGGCCGGGCTTGTGCAGCGGATTGCCTTGGGCGATGTCGATGATTTCGTCGAGGGTCAGGATTTTCAGACCGGCAAAAGACGGGCGCGCACGATCCGGATAAGCCGTGTTGAACCAGCTGCCGGCGTCGAGGGTTTTCAGCTCGGCGATGGTGAACGCGTTGGCCGGGCTGTCCTTGCGCTCAGGGAATTTGCTGGCGACGTCGGTGGTGCGTTGCAGGTTGTTGTCGTGCAGGGCAAACAGCACGCCGTCCTTGCTGCGTTGCAGGTCGAGTTCCAGGTAATCGGCACCCAGGTCGCGCGCCAGTTTGTAGGCGGCGGCGGTGGATTCCGGTGCATCGAAGGACGCGCCACGGTGGGCGATCACCGCCGGGTGCGGAATGCCTGCATGGGTGGCCAGTGAAGTAGGGCTTGGCTCGCTGGCGGCCTGCGCCTGGCCGAGGCCGAGCAGCATGCTCAGCAGCAGGGCGCTCTTGGTGAAAGTTACAGGCATGGTCGAGATCCTTTCGCAGAGTGTTTTCAAAGACGTCCCTTTTAACAACTGAGCGCCGCTTGCGCTATCGCGAGACCGACATAAACGTGTTTAAAGCGGATTTTTTCAGCACATTTGTGCGGTTCTTTGCAGTACTCTTGGCCCCGGCAGCTTCCCCGGCAGAGGGAACGCCCTTCATCTTGCCCTGCGTGTAAACCATCGATCACTTGTGTGAGGTTTATATGCGCATCACTTCCGAACTCATCTGCCAGGCCGCCGACCAACTCAAAGGCTTCGTCGGTCTCAATCGCAAGACCGGCCAATACATCGTGCGTTTCAGCGAAGATTCCTTCGGCATGGACGTGGCGGATGACGGCATCATTCCTGTAAGTGAATTCGTCTGGGCGTCGGGGCCGGAGCAGGTCATGACGCTGAAGCGCGAGTTGATTCAGTTGTTGCTGGACCAGAACATCGATGACCGGATCAACATTACCGAGCCGTTGCGGGTGTACATGAATCGGCGGGAAGTGCCGGAGATTTCGGCGGTGCGGAGTTTGGTGCGGGGCTGAATTTTTGTGGTGTTTTTGATGGCCCCATCGCGAGCAGGCTCGCTCCCACACTGGTTTTGTGTACGACACCTATCCCCTGTGGGAGCGAGCCTGCTCGCGATGGCGGCTTAAAGGACACCGCAACTGTTACTGCTTGAACTCATAGGCCCGCTCAACCCTGCACACCCGCGTATTGCACGCCGCATACCAGGTCGAGCGCCCACGCTCACGAATCGCGCTGTGCTCGGGATGATGTTTCCACGCCACAATCGCCGCCTCACTGGCCCAATAGGAAACCGTAATCCCGAGCCCGTCCTCACCCCGTGCCGACTCCACACCGAGAAACCCCGGCTGCTCACGCGCCAGTTCAACCATGCGCTCGGCAGCCTCGGCGTAACCCTGATCGCCGTCGGTGCGCAGCGAAGTAAAAATCACCGCGTAGTAGGGCGGTTCCGGTGTCCGGGCAATCATGATTTTTGCCTCGCACACGCTTCGATCAATGCACTCACCAGCGGCGGCACAATTCCTTTGAGCGCGGCACGTTCAGGTTGAAACAGCGTGGCGACAAAAAACGGATGCCCGCGTAATTCCACCGCTCGCAAATCCCCCGTCGAATCGTGCCCCACCGCGGATAATTCCTGGCTTAGCAAATCCCGCTCAAACTCCGGATTCACACCATAACGGCAGCGATAGCCTTCACGAATCTCCGGGTTTTCGTACGCCTTGGCGATCAAAGAACCTTCAACCAGATGAATGCTGTCGATGGCTTCCACTAGCGAGCACGTCAGCGGCGTGAGCAACGCTCGCGTGGCATCGGGTGATGTCTCGCCGTGCTCGGCATCTCCCCATCCCAGAACGTTGCGGGCGTATTCGAGTACCGCGTGCTGAAAACCGCCACACGTACCGAGGAAAGGTCGCTGTTGTTCGCGGGCAAAGCGAATCGCTCGCAGCGCACCGTCTTCATTGCGGTAAGGGCTGGCGGGCACGCACCAAAAACCGTCGAAGTCTTGCAGCGACGAATCGTCGTTGATGCCGTCGGTGGCCAGCCACTGGAACTGCACGTCCAGTCCGGCGTGTTCGGCAACCATGCCGAGGGCGACGGGAATTGCCTGGTGGGCGGTGACTTGCGGGTCGTAATCGCCGATCAGGGCGATGCGGATGGCGCTGTTTTCCATGAGGGCTCTCGACGCTTGTTGATTCCTGGGGCCCACTATAGATTGGCGTTCACGCACTCAATATTGGCGTTATCCCAAGTGATCAATGCAGCAGCGCACTATCGACTGGACTACCCCGACCTGTCCCTGATCCTCGCCCTCGTGCGCGGCGGCTCGCTGGCCCGGGCCTCGGCGCTGTTGAAGGTCGACGTTTCGACCGTGTTCCGCGCCGTGCGCCGACTGGAAGCCGCGCTGGGCCAGCAACTGTTCGAAAAAAGCCGCGCCGGCTACTTGCCCACCAGTCTTGCGCAGACCTTGGCCGAACAGGCCGAGCGCGCCGAGCAAGCGCTGGAGGCTGCGCGCATCGGCGTGGAGCAGGGCGGTGAAGTCATCAGCGGCACCGTGCGCCTGACCTGCACCGATTCGGTTTTACAAGGCTTGTTGCTGCCGGCACTGGCGCAGTTCATGCCCGGCTATCCGGCGCTGACGATCGAGTTGAGCACGTCCAACGACTTCGCCAATCTCAGCCGGCGGGACGCGGACATCGCCTTGCGCCTGACCCGGAATCCGCCGGAACACTTGGTGGGCCGATGTCTGGCGCAGGTGTCGTATCGCGTCTGTGCGAGCACGGCGTATCTGAAATCGGTCGATGCCGAAGACTTGGCCGCGCTGACATGGATCGCCCCGGACGACTTCCTCCCCGATCACCCCACCGTTGCGTGGCGTCGTCAGCAATTGCCCGGCGTCACACCGGGTTATCGTTGCAACAGCATGTTGTCGGTGACTGAGCTGGTGCGCGCCGGGCTCGGTGTCGCGGCATTGCCAGACTTTCTGATCGATGACGGGCTGCAACCGTTGAGTGAGCCGTTGCACGGTTACGACACCGCGCTGTGGTTGCTGACTCGCCCGGACTGTCGCGCCTTGCGTTCGGTGGTGACGTTGTTCGATGAGTTGGGGCGAGCGTTGAAATTGCTGTAATGCTTGTAGGCGCTTGATTCAGAGCTGGTAGCAGGCGAGGAACATGTCCAGCGCTGAGTCGACGACGGTGGCCTGCATTTCAGGCGACAGGCCGGGTAGCCCCATGGAAATCTGCGGCCAGAATGCAAAGGATTTGAGCATCCCCTGAATCTGTTGCGCAGCAAACTCCGGGTCGACCGGCTTCAATCGCCCATCGGCCTGAGCGGCGCGAATCCACACGGTCAGGCCTTCTTCGCGCTTGCCCATTCTCTCGACCATGTTCTGCGCGCGCTCGGGGGAGTGGATGGTGGCCGCGATGGCGACCCGCGCCAGGTCGAGAAAATTGTCATCGCCCAGCATCTGCAATTTCGCCATCAGCATGCGGCGCATCTGGTCGCGCAGCGGCAAGTCAGGGCGGTAGGCCGTTTCCTGTTCCGCCGTCACCCGGGCCCATAATTGATTGAGGATTTCGGCGAACAACTCTTCCTTGCTGGGGAAGTGGTTGTACACCGTGCGCTTCGACACGCCAGCGGTGGCGGCGATCTTGTCCATGCTGGTGATGTCGAAACCGTTGGCCCGGAATTCGGCAATCGCCGCTTGAATGATCGCTTCGCGTTTTCGGTCGGTCAGGCGCTGTGGAGCTGTCATAAGTACGCTTCGGCAGAAGAAATTAAGAATTACACTTGGCAGTTTACTTGTGATCAGCTTTGATGCAACCTAGAAACTACACTGTGCAGTGTAATGTTTCGTTAATCCTGCGCAGCCAAAAATAGAGTGTTCGGCTGATGCGTGCGTGCCTTGGCCATTTATCGTCCCACCGTAGAAACTGCACATCGTGCGGTTTCCTGGAGTCATTCAGTCATGGCCAATTCCACTAACGTTTCTGCACCTGAAGCGTCCCGTCAGGCCGAAGGGCACTTCCGCAACCATGCGCCCGTGCAACGAGAAGGTTTGCGCAAAATGGTGCGCATCATGTGGAACATGATCTTCCACAAACCCCGTAACACCCGCCCGACGGCGGCCGTTCCGGTGCAGCGCCTGACCCACGACGCGTTGATCGCCGCGCCCAACCACAGCGTCTATCGCCTCGGTCATTCCACGGTATTGCTGAAACTGCGGGACAAATTCTGGATCACCGACCCGGTCTTCGCCGAACGCGCTTCACCGGTGCAATGGGCCGGCCCGAAACGCTTCCACCAGCCACCGATCAGCCTCGAAGAATTGCCGCCGATTGAAGCGGTAATCCTGTCCCACGATCACTACGACCACCTCGATTATCAGGCCGTGCTCAAACTGGCGGACAAAACCAAATACTTCCTCACGCCGCTGGGCGTCGGCGACACCCTGATCAAGTGGGGCATCGACGCCAGCAAAGTGCGCCAGCTCGACTGGTGGCAAGGCACCGAAGTCGACGGCATCCAATTCGTCGCCACCCCGTCGCAACACTTTTCCGGCCGTGGGCTGTTCGATGGCAACAGCACACTGTGGGCCTCGTGGGTGATGATCGACGCCGACACACGGATCTTCTTCAGCGGCGACAGCGGCTACTTCGACGGCTTCAAACGCATCGGCGAACAGTACGGCCCGTTCGACCTGACACTGATGGAAACCGGCGCCTACAACGTCGAGTGGCCGCATGTGCATATGCAACCCGAGCAAACCCTGCAAGCGCACATCGACCTGAAAGGCCGCTGGTTACTGCCGATTCACAACGGCACCTTCGATCTGTCGATGCACGCCTGGTTCGAACCGTTTGACCGGATACTGGCATTGGCCTGGGAGCGCAGTGTTTCGATTACCACGCCGCAGATGGGTGAGGCGTTTAATGTGATGTATCCGCAGCGGGGGAGTGCTTGGTGGTATGAGGTCGAGCAGCAGGTTTACCAGCAGAGCGTCGGCTGAACTACAGATTGAGGCGAATATTCATACGTGATCCAGCGCCTGGAGATGACGGATATTTCCAGCAGCGTCTGTAGGCTGGGAAAACGAGTGGGCTCATTCACTCGCTATCAGTCATCACAAGGATCTTTTAAACATGGATGTCACGTTAAACCGCTATGCGCAGATGCCTGCACCCGAGTCGAGGCTGGAATATCTAGGCGTCGATGAAATCAACCAGAGAATGGAGCGTAACCAGCTGAGTGCTGTAGCGCTCGTGCAGTATCTGCTGCAACGGATCGAGGCGCTGGATAAACAAGGCCCGACGATCAACGCGATCATTGAGCTCAACCCCGATGCATTGACCATTGCCGAGTTGCTGGATAAAGAGCGACGAAGTGGACACGTCCGGGGACCCCTGCATGGCATTCCGGTGTTGCTCAAAGACAATATTGATACATCCGATCAGATGCAGACCAGCGCCGGGTCATTGGCCATGGTCGGGCAACCGGCCCCAAAGGATGCCTTTATCGTGCAGCAGCTCAGAGCGGCAGGGGCTGTCATCCTGGGGAAAACCAACCTCAGTGAGTGGGCTGGTTTTCGTGAGCTGGGCATTCCTGATGGTTGGAGCAGCCGCGGCGGACAAACAAAAAACCCGCACGTATTGAGCGTCACGCCACTCGGTTCAAGCTCTGGTTCCGGTGCAGCGGTTGCCGCAGGTTTTGCACCGTTGGCCGTCGGCACGGAAACCGCAGGCTCGATCGTAGCGCCGGCGTCCATCAACGGAGTGGTGGGCCTCAAGCCTACCGTGGGGTTGCTCAGTCGCAGTGGCATCGTTCCGGTCAGTCATAAAGTCGATACTCCCGGGCCGATGGCGCGTAGCGTTCGTGAGGCAGCACTGCTATTGAATGCTATGACCGGCAGCGACGATGCTGAACCGGTCAAACAACCCTTCGCCATCAGAGACGTGGACTACACGGCATTATTGCTTCCGAATTCCCTGGTTGGACGGCGTATTGGTTTTCCAGTCAAGTTCGATAAAACAGGCGGGGCGGCACAGAGCGACCCTCAATTTTCCCAGGCGTTGGAAGTCATGCAGGCCGCAGGGGCCAAATTGATTCCGGTGGATTTCAATGACCCCGTATCGCAAACCCCGGAGGCGGTGAACAGGGGATTCTCGATGGGAATCAAGCGGCATCTTCCCGAGTACCTTGCGACGCGAACGGGTCTTGCAATCCAGAGCCTGGAGGATCTGCTGCTATTCAACGAGCGCTCGCCCGGCGCTGAAGGCTACGGGCAAGCCACGTTGAGCGCGGCCAGCAACGTTGATTTTAACGAGCACACGTACAACGAGCTGTGGCAAAAAATTCAAAGCGAAAATGCGGCTGTCATCGATGATTTACTGGTAGCGCATCAACTGGATGCCCTGGTATTGGATGTTGGTTCACCTGGTTTGGACGTCATACCTCTGGCAGGGTATCCCGGTATCATGATGCCGTCCGGAGTGGACGATGACGGAGTACCGACGTCGTTGTTGTTCTTCGGAACTCGCTGGAGCGAGGCCACGCTTCTGGCATTGGCTTATGGTTATGAGCAAGCGTCCAAAGCAAGACCAACCCCCGCGTTCAAACCCTAGTCGATAACCAATGCAAACCAGATCGCAACTCAAACGCTGACAAGTGTTGGAGCTGCGATCTGTCACGTCACTCAACCATCGCAAAATCCCCGCGCCCCACCGTATCCACAGCAGCCCCTCTAACACTCATCCCTCGCCCCGGTGCAAACCCCGGGAAAAACACCAACCCCTGCGACTCAAACCGATACGCCAACGCCAGCCGATCAGCATCCGGCACCTCACGCCTGGCCTCAAATCGCTCAATCACATCAACCAAAACGCCAGACTCCCGAGACAGCTCATCAACGCTCCAACCCAACATCGCCCGGGCCTGGGCGCAATGGGCGGGGGTGAATTGGAAGAGGGCGATACGTTCCAGGGTGATTTTCATCGCATAAGAGGCCATGGTGTTCTCCGGGCTCGAGAGTGCTGATTCAAAATGTACTGTGTTTTTGTACAGTTGTTTTGCGCCCGGATCAAACTCATTTTTTGAATTCTGCTATTTCGTCCCTGCCAACCAGACGGACGGCGCCTGACCCAACACCCGGCGAAACATCGTCGAAAACGCCGCTGGGCTGTCATAACCGAAATCCAGCGCAATCCGCGTCACCGGCTCACCCACCGCCAATCGCGCCAGCGCCAGCACCACACACGCCCGCTGTCGCCACTGGCTGAAACTCAGGTCGGTCTGCTGGCGGAACAGCCGATTGAACGTGCGCAGACTGATGTGCAACTGATCCGCCCATTGCTGCGGCGATTGATGAACATCGGGTCGCTGCAAGAAGCCCTGGCACAACCCAAGCAGCCGCGCATCGACCGGCAACGGAATGTGCAACGGCAAGTGAGCACTGCGCGCCAGCTCATGCAGCAGCAGCTCGATCAACGCGCCATCGCGCCCGGCCTCGTCGTACGTCAGCGGAACCTCCACCGCCTCCATCAGCAAATGCCGCATCAACGGCGAAACACTGATCACCTGACAACGCTCGCCCAAGTCCACAGCACCCGGCTCGATGTACAAGCTGCGAGTGCTCACCCCCAGCATCAACACCTCATGCGCCACCCCCGCCGGAATCCACACCGCCCGCTGCGGCGGCACCACCCAGTTGCCATCGTGCGTGCCGACCTGCATCACCCCGGTCGCGCCGTACAACAACTGCGCCCGTCGGTGTGTATGACTAGGCAGCACATGCCCGTAGGAATAATCCGTACCGATCGACACCACCGACCGTGGCGTGTCATCCAGCAAATTAATCGAAACATTGCGCATCAAGCGGCTTCCAGCAGTTGGCGTAAACACAAACATTATTGGCTCACTTGCTGAAGCAGGCCAAGCCACATCGCTCTATCGTCGACCACTCTCAACCAACGGACGACGCACAATGTTCTACCTCCTGCTGACACTCTTCGGCTGCATGACCGGCATCACCGCCGTGCTGTTCGGCTTCGGCGGCGGCTTCGTCGTCGTGCCATTGCTGTACCGCATGCTCATGGCCAGCCACGGTGCCGACGATCCCATCGGCCAATCGGCAATGCACATCGCCGTCGCCACCTCGACCTGCGTGATGATCGTCAACGCCCTGGTCGCCACCGGAAAACATCACCGCGCCGGTAATCTGATTCGCCATTACCTGTGGCCGTTGGGCGGGTTCATCGGGCTGGGCGCGGTGGGCGGAGCGGTGGCGGCGATGTGGGTGAGTGGTGAGGTAATTCGGTATGCGTTCATTGCTTACCTGGGCGTGACCATTGTGGATTGCCTGTTCAGACGCGGTTTTCTTACACACGCAGATAACGCAATCCCACGGCGATTGGGGAGGGCGGAAGTGTCCGGTGGCGGCGTAGGAATTGGCGCCATCGCCACGTTTCTCGGTGTAGGCGGCAGCGTCATGACCGTGCCGTTGTTGCGTCGGTGTGGGTTGAGCATGAGCCAGGCGACGTCGATGGCTAATCCATTAAGCCTGCCCGTGGCGTTGGCCGGGACCTTGACTTACATGGCGATGGCGGGGTTTAGCGAGTTTGATTTGGGGGCGTGGTTTGTTGGTTATGTGGATCTGCTGGCGTTTGCGGTTTTGACGATGGGGTCGTTGGTGGGGATTCGATTGGCCACGCCGTGGATTGGGCGGATTCCGGATCGGATACATGCGCGTATCTATATCGGTTTGCTGGTGTTGGTGATGGTCAGCATGTGTTGGAGTTAATCGCTATCAAGTCAGCTTTTCATCGATTCGCGGACGAAGCTTCGCCATAATTCGCGGCTATTTCCCGCGAACCAATGTTCGCTGCATTCAAGGATGATTTGATGTTTAAAGGATTGATTCGTCTGCCTGGCATTGTCGTGTTGATGTGCTCAACGTTTTCCACACTGTTGTGGGCGGACAGCGGCAAGCAGGTCTACACCGGGACGCTGGGCAAAATGCCGATTGTGTTGGAGGTGAACGCCGACGGCAGTGAGGGCCGCTACTTCTACCAAAAGTATCGCAAGGACTTGGTGCTTAGTGGCTCAAAGGAAGGGGAAACGCTTGTGCTCGAAGAGGGTGACCAGCGTTATGGCGAGTACAAACCGCTTCCGACAATGCGCTTGCAACCCAAGTCCAACGGTTGGTCCGGTGAATGGGTCAGCCCTAAAGGGAAGGTTTTGAAGGTCCAGTTGCAGCCAGCAAACCTTCCTCCGGTTCCCGCTGATACCTTGCCCTATCTCGTCAGACTTCACGACAAGGCGCCTTACGAATACCTGCGCTTACAAGGTATGAAGCTCATCCCAGGCAAGACCGAAACCTTCATGGGATACACGCTGCAATGGTGGAGCGAGCCACAATCAAACGCCGAGCTATTTGAAGTGATTTCGGGTTACAGCGCCGAAGAGCGTCAGCAAATCAACCAGCAATTGATGGGCCGTTTGTGGCGAGAAGTCGTGGGGTATTATGGATGTTTCGCCAATTACGCTGATGCCTATTACTCACAGATCAGTCAGCCTCTGTGGATGACGCCGTCCGTGATGAGCGTTCGGGTGTCAACCGAGTACTTTTGTGGCGGTGCTTATCCGGATCAGGTCAATGACTCAATCAACTTCGATACCAAAACGGGCAAATCCCTGACGCTTGAAGATGTGCTGTGGGTGGGGCAGGGCAAACCAATGCATTACGAGGAAGACTACGACGTCTATAACTCTTCGTCCGAGTCATCCACTGCTTATTCTGATTACCGCAATAAAGAGCTGGCGCCGTGGCTGGTGGCACAACTGCTTAAGCTCTATCCCACTGAAATGACGACAACGCCAGAGGGGGAGAACGATTGCGGCTACAACGAAGATTACCCTTGGCACTATCCGGGCTGGTACTTCACCGAAAAAGGCATCAAGTTAGAGCCATCCTTCCCTCACGTGGCTGCCGTGTGTCAAAACATTGGTTGGGGCGTCCTGCCTTACAACCTCGTCAAACAACACCCCGGCGGCGTCGCGCTGCAACTGCCCTGAGCCGAAGCTACTTATCAGCCAACCCCGGCGCCTCACGAATAATGAAGTGATCCAGGTTCTCGATATTCGCACTGAACACCCCGAACGTCTGCTCGGGGTTTTTCTTGCTCGGCACCTGTTTCAACTCCGGTGTCACGCCATAAAAGAAGCAATACAACTCCGCTTCGCTGTCGATGGCGTGCTTGATCTCTTCCAGAAACGCTTTGCGCTTGCGGTAGTTCTCGATCAACTTCTTGCTCAGGTAAACGTTGACCGAATAAGGCTTCTTCTTCGCCTCATCCGCTTGTTTGAACCAGACCTTCTGCTCGAAATCGATCCGGAAACTCTGAGTGTAATCCTTGATTTCCTTGATCTTGCCCCAGTAAATCAGCCCCTTATTGTCCGTCAGGTATTCGATCTTCTTGAAGAACGACCCATAAGGCGCCGTGTGCTCGCCAATCTTCAGCGGCACGCGCTTGAGCAACTCCTTGTCCTCGAAGTTCGACACAAAACACTCCACTGGGTGGGCGAAGATACTGGTCTTGTCCGGCGCTGATTCTTGGCTTGGGTGCTCGGTATCGTTGGGCTTTGTAAGAGGTTTCGGATCGTCCCGCGTTACATCCGCCGCAACCGCCGGGTTCGACGGCTTACGCACATACTGACGCCGAGTCAGCAACAACTCCGACGGAAAATGCTCCTCGCGACTGTCATCCGTTTCCGCACCGTCCGCGTCCACACCGGACGCCGGCGTCTTGAGACTGACATAAGGACAATCCGTCACATGCCGAGTGCTGGGCGTGTTCTTGAAGTGCGGGGTGCGGACGTAATTCACATTTTTGGCGTTGAACGTTGTCAGCACGTTTGCCGCATCGAAGGCCGCTCTACAGGCGTCATTGGGGCATTGGAAATGTTCCTTGGCGGAATCGAACTCCACGGTTTCGTCGAAATTCAAATCGCGCACGTCATAGATCGACAGTTTGTCGTCGAGGCTGAGGCAGTAGGCGAGGTCGAATTTCATGGTGGGCTCGGGTCCTTGAGTGGGAAGGGTATTAATAGCGGGAGGCGGGGCGGGTTGCACACACTCTTTTAAACACACCACAAAATCAACGGCAACACACCATCCCCTGTAGGAGCGAAGCTTGCTCGCGAAAAACCCAGGAACACCACGGGGCATCTGGTTACACGCGTTACCGTTCACGACCATCGCGAGCAAGCTCGCTCCTACAATGCTTGGGCTTGATCAGTTGAATGAGCAGGTGGCTAGCGTGCTACGGGCAAGGTCGAGACACAGAGGTTTGAGGCGTCATTTTTTACGGAGAGTAACCTCGACACCTCGCCTATCGAAAATCTCCGACTTCAGCTAGCCACCTTTCGAACTCCAGCATTAAGGGCGCTAGTGGGCCAGTGACCGCCCTGAGCGCTGAACTGCAACATACTGGGCAATTGAAGGTAGGCTAGAGATTTTTCCTGGCTTCTCAATTCGGAGCCGCGGCGCGTCGAAGTCAGTTCAGGCTTGGGCAGACAGCTCACGCAGTGCTCACCCTGATAACCACCCCGGATTGGCCGAGTGCTCCCTCGGGGTATTGTGTCAAGCTATGTCGTTTTCACCCGTAGCTCCTAGTTTCGCCAGGGGCTTTTTCATGCTCAGGACGAGTCATTCAAGATGTTGATGAAGCTGGCGCCGAAGAAGCGGCGCAACCCGCGTAATTTCTATCTGGGTATCGCTGCGGTGGTGCTGATTGCCGGGATTGGACGCTATTTCGCGCTCAAGGCCGAGCAGGAGAAGGTGGCCCAACAGGCGCTGCTGGTCGAGCACCTCGCCCAGTTTGACTCGACCCTGCCAAAGAAACTGGATGCAATTACTACCCTTGAGTTCGTCGGTTTGACGTACGGTGACACGATCTTCTACCGCTACAGGATCGACTTGGCAGCGAGCAGCCTCTCCGAGGAACGCAAGGCCAACATGGAGGCGAGAATACGCCGTGATCTGGAGCAACTGGCCTGCAAGGAACCGCAGTTGCTGGCGATGATGCGCAGGTTCAAGTTTCACCAGGAGCATTTCTACCTGGCCAGGAACAGCACACTCTTTTCCATTGAGCTTCACCCTGAACAGTTGAGCTGCCCAGGATGATGCCGATATTGTGCGCCGTCGCTCGTTCATCGCCTCACGCCGTTCCCTAGACCGCAAACGTCCAGCCAATCCGTCTTGCATGCTCACGGATAAAGCGTGCGCATCCCTCAGGATCAGAAGTCGGCCATTTGACCGTGATTGATTGTTCGCCGAGGGGCAACTCGATGAGCGCCAGGCCCTCAGTCGGCCGCTTGGGCGAAGACTTCAATGGAATGAACGCTGGCAGTTTGGATGTTGATTGATCCCGGTAAAGCGGCAGCCATTTGCGGATGACGTTGGCATTGATGCCGTGGGCGATGGCAACGCTGGAGAGGGTCGCGCCGGGTTGCAGGTACTCCTGAACAACCTGGGCTTTGAACGGTTTGGGATAAGAGCTTCGTTGGCGCATGGAAATCCTGACGTTAAGGACTATGGCGTCCGCTTAAAAATACGCAGACACCATCGTCCTTAATGCTGGAGTTCGGAAGGTTTGTTGGCTGAACGCTTACGAGGCGTCATATGACTGAACGCATACAAGTAACCCTGCACGAAGCTAAATCCCAGCTCCCTCAACTCGCTGAGCGCGCATGGCTTGGCGATACGGTTGTCATCGTGAGGACGGCAAGCCTTATCTAGATCTGGTGCCTCATGTCAAAGCACACCGGGCGCGCAAGCCTGGGCGGTTGAGGGGTAAGATTCGGATGTCTGCGGACTTTGACAAGACCTCAGGCGACACCATCGATGGTTTTGAGGGCCGCTTGTGATGCAACTATTGCGGATATGGGCCTTAAAACACTGTAGGAGCGAGCCTGCTCGCGATTCGTAAGATCACCACATTTCCCAACCCGACAACCAATCCTGTGGCGAGCCGGTCTACCCCCGTTAGGCTTTATAGCGGTCTCGGATCCGGCACACATGAGCTGAAGAGTCGCTTTTTTTACACCCAGCGAAGAAAGCGAAAAAAACCGAGCAGGAGACTGTTCGATTTTTTTGTGTGGGATCTCCCTGTCCACTATCACACGTCAATTTTGACTGGTGGTTAAAAAAAGAATGAGATCGGATGGAAACGAAACCGAGCAGGCCTGTTCAATGGCTGTAATTTGCTCCTTCGTCAATTGGTAGTCATACACGTAATCCTCTTGATCCTTCCAGCCCATCAATACCGCGAGCTCCTCGCTTTTGATCGCAAGCACGTTCTCATAAGAAGCAAAGTCGTCTCCCTCATTGATACCCATCACAGTGTGCTTCATGGCTCTACCGGCCTCGTTGGGTCTGCAGGTTTTGTCTGATTGCCTGATGCGTGATCAAACTCGCCCAAGTGTTTTCCGCGTTTGTTGTATTTCTCCACTGCGCCGTGCTGGAAGTCCCATTCGTAAATTGTGCCTTTTTTATCCTTCCAACGAGGACGTAGGCCCCCGCCCTTCATGCGGGTTTTGCCTGGAGCCCATTTTGCATCCGGGAAGGCCGGCAAGGTATGTGGCTTCGGGTAGTAATGATGAGAAATACTGACAACGACATAGACCGGCCTTACACCCGAATCCGCCGGAAACACCAGAATGAAATCCTTGTACTCCGGCGGATAAACCGGGTTCACGATGATGCTGTCAGCCGCTTTCGTTGGCGGGTAAACCCAGATATGCGGCGCTTGCGGGGCAGCCTCCAGCGCCGGAATGCCCAGGATGTCGGAGCCATCCACGGCCGGCGTCCAGATCAGTTCAATGCCGTCACCCAGGTCAGCCACCTGCTGGCTGCCACGCAGTGTGAACTGCACGACATCAACCATTTCCCAATCGCGATTTTTGCCGGTGTAAAAACCATATCCCTTGAGGCTGCCGTCAGTCTGTTGCTCGACCCGCAGGCGAACGCGGGTACGGGCCTGTTTGAGCGCACGGAGTTGGTCGTCGGTGTAAAGCGAGCTGTCGCCCAGACTCGATGGTGTGAACAGTGCAACAAGGCCAACAAACTTTGCTGTTACGGCGCTCGCCGCGACCACGGGAGCGGCAGCGAATGCCGTGCCGGATTTGTCTAGGTGCCTGCGCGTGCTCCGATGAAGTATTCCAGACCTTCTGGGAAATCAATTTTGAGTAAATCTGCAACCTGCCCGACCTGATCCTCAGTGAGTTGCAGTTCACCGGGCTCTAATTCTTCGAGGTTTTTTGACTCAGTCAGTTGAGCCAGAAGCTGGTTGAGCTCGTAGTCTTTAACAGCCAGTTCGAACTGCAATGTATCGTCCTGCTTCTCATCGGGGTAAAAGCCGGTGATGGAAAGATAGCGCATGTTTTTTCTTTCTAGGGTCACTTGGGGGGCTTCCTACCTGGCTAACTCAGTGGAGGTGCCAAATTGGTTTCCCACTCATATATTCAAGCGTTGCAGCTAAGTTGAAATAGGTAGGCTGCGTCATACACTTTTTTTCCCAGCAAAGCCTCCAAGGCTCCAAGCTGCTCGTCCGTAAGGTCGTATCCTTCCCATCCTTGCTGCTCAGCAGTCCAACCCATAATGTTTTTAATTTCCTGATCGCACCCAGTCGGTAGCTCCACTTCGAATGCCAGCAGTTCGTTATGTTTGTGAAAGGCTTCGATTACATAAATCATGGTTCCACGCTCCTGGAGCTGTCTGCAGGTTTGGTTTGCTTGCCGGTAGTCGGATCATATTCTCCGAGATGGCGGCCGCGTTTGTCGTACATCTCCACAGTGCTGTGCTGCGAGTCCCATTCAAAAATTGTCCCTTTTGACGTTTTCCATCGTTTTCGAAGGCCACCGCCGCCTTTTAGCGGGGTCTTACGTTTCGCCCTCGTTGCATCGGGAAAGGCAATTAGCCCCTTCGGTGCGGGATGGTAATTGTGGTCAGCAACACTCACCACAACATAAACCGGCCTAATCCCCGAATCCGCCGGAAACACAAGAATGAAATCCTTGTACTCCGGCGGATAAACCGGGTTCACGATGATGCTGTCAGCCGCTTTCGTTGGCGGGTAAACCCAGATATGCGGCGCTTGCGGGGCAGCCTCCAGCGCCGGAATGCCCAGGATGTCGGAACCATCCACGGCCGGCGTCCAGATCAGTTCAATGCCGTCACCCAGGTCAGCCACCTGCTGGCTGCCACGCAATGTGAACTGCGCGACATCAACCATTCCCCAATCGCGATTTTTGCCGGTGTAGAAACCATATCCCTTGAGGCTGCCGTCAGTCTGTTGCTCGACCCGCAGGCGAACGCGGGTACGGGCCTGTTTGAGCGCACGGAGTTGGTCGTCGGTGTAAAGCGAGCTGTCGCCCAGACTCGATGGTGTGAATAGCGCAACAAGGCCAACTAGCGTTGCTGTTACGGCGCTCGCCGCAACCACAGGAGCAGCGGCGAATGCCGAGCCGGCCAAGGCGAGAGAACCCAGCCCAGCGGGAATCGCAGTGCCACTGATCTTCTTCAGTGGCACCGCGCCTGATTCGTCCGCTTCGCGAGCACCCAGCAGAATCAGGTCACCGTAGTCTTTCAGGCTATCGGTCGGCACCATCCCTGAGGGATTCGAGTAATCGATGATGGCGTCCGGCAGCTTGCAGGACTTGGCGAAGACACATCCAGCTTGAGTGGGCCGTTGCTTTTCCGCGATGACCTGACGGCTGCGTTCGAAGGCGTCTTGCCTGGCCAGCATGGCCTCATAGGCTTTTTGTCTGGCGTCCCGCTCGGCCAATTCGGTGGCGGTCATGTAGCGGTAGGTGACGTGATGCCCATCACCGGAGGGTGGATTCTTAACCCGCGGAATGTCTTTGTTGCCAGCCACTGATCATCCTTTCGTTCGTCCATCGGCAGCCCCGTAAAGGGGCTGCGCGACGTTAACGAACGTGGCTAATCGTGGCTGTAGGACGAGTCTTGGATGACTCTAAGCGTTTTCTCTTTTTATCTGAACGGCAGCGCTATCCTTGCGACTCGCTGCCTTCGTGCTCATGTGCGATGAAATTTTCCAGGCCCAATCACTCAAACTTCAACCGCTCCACCTTCTTAAACAGTGAAGCAGTGAACTCATCCCGATCACTCGAATGGTGACAACGTCGATGGCAATTCGGGCACAGCGCCACGGTGTTGCTCGCACCGGGAGCAGACCCAGCAGCAAATTCCCTTGTGGGAGCGAGCTTGCTCGCGAAGGCGTTATTAAATACACCACCCAAAAAAATCCGCTGCCTGAAATTCAAGCAGCGGATTTTTTTTACGGCAATGAACAATCAGAACCCTCGCAACACCCGTGACGCCTTACGCCACCACGAACCGCGCTGATTGAATGGATCATCTGCCAATACGCAAGGCATGTCCCGCAACCGAATCCACGGTTCATCCTGCCAGTGCAACATGCAGAGCGACATCTTGGGCCAGTCCAGAACACTCAACGTTGGCCGTTCAACTGACCGCGATGGACGCGCATCGCGTAACGCCGGAATAACCTGGTGAGTCAGCCATTCCCTCAGGAGCCGGTACTCCGGGCAATAGTGATAAACCAGCAACGCATAAACGCCGGACTCGCTGATCATCAGTCGTTCTTCGGCTATACCTTGAGCCTCCACGAACATCATCCGCCGCTGATCTGCGTCCAGCTTGCGTGACATGCGTTCGTTGAGATGTTTGCCCATTAATCGTCCCAGGTCGTGAGCACAGAACCACACCTGGTTCTCCACCAGAAGGGCGCGAAGGCAGGTACCGTGACGAAGGAAGAGGGTTGAAACGAGCGGTTCAGACATGGCGAACCTCCTGAAACGGAAGCGCGCGATTGGACACACGGATACGGCAAGTCACCTTCATCGTGAAGGTCGGAATGTCAGGCATTTCCTTTACCTCTGGCTGCTTTCTTAGGGCATTCGTTATGGGTGTCGGGAGCTAAGAAACCCACCAGAGACGGGCCGGACATATTCCCCTTTCGGGTCTTGTATTCGCCCACTCCCGACATAACGGAATTTTTCGCAGACGTAGAGAAACCGCAGACGAAAAAAAGCCGCATGACTGTCGGGTGCGGAGGACCGCTCTGGTTAAGGCGTTTCTTAGGCGCCGAATCGAAAGCCTAGGGGGTCAAAGCAATACGGTCAACCCAATAAAATCGATTATCGAATTTGAGTCAGAAGCTTGTAGGCCTAAGCATCCGAACCGAGGGTAATGCGGATTTCGTTGCGTAAGAATTCTCTGTCTTTCGTGTGGCATTCCCAAATAATCGCCACTCTCCACCCGAGGGCTTGCAGCGCTTGTTGAGCCGCCAGATCCCTTTCTACATTTCTCGCGAGTTTAGGAAGCCAAAAATCGAGTCTGCTCTTCGGTGTATACGCATATTTGCATCCAGGATGCCGGTGCCAAAAGCATCCATGCACGAATATGCACAACCGGTGCCTGGGAAACACCAAATCAGGTGTCCCCGGCAGATCCTTTCTATGCAGACGATAGCGAAGCCCCATCTCATGACACACCGATCGTACGAGCATTTCAGGCTTCGTGTTTTTGCTCTTGATCATCGACATGATCTTGGAACGGTGTTCTGGGGTGACTACGTCTGCGCTCATTCAGACCTCGCTCAAAGGGAAGCTCGTCTCCAGCCAGTTCAGGACGGCGCTACTGTCTTGTAACCCTGTCTCACGAAGAAGCTCAACGATGTCCTTTCCGGCGAGAATCATCACTGGGTGGCCATCTTCAACAATCTCTTTATAGGCTTGGTCGTGAAGCCATGATGTTGTGATTATCACCCCAAACTGTCGATGTCGCAGACGAGAGATCAACCTCGAAACTTCCCGCACACCTACAGAGTTACTAATGCCATAACATTTGGCCTCGATTGCGAAATCCACAAGGACAGAAGTTTCAGACCTCCCGATTCGGAGCTTGCCAATTCCATCACGACCGCCATCCCGATAGCGTCTCGTAAGATCAAGTTCAACCGTGTCAGGCAGGCATACCCTCACCAGATGAGCAGCACAGGCCTCAAATGCATAAGGATCCGACGCAAAGTGTTTGTGCAGAATGGCAAGCATCTTGAGGTCCTCTTTCGAGGATGGAAGCTGATCCTTTTTGGACCGAATGGGTTGTGAGCGCTTGGCTATGAGTGGGGTGTACTGACCCGATTTAACCCACTTCTGCCACTCTACTGGTGCATGCACGCTATCACTTGCTCGTGTGCCATTGATGATGTCAGACAGCCACGCTCTGGGTATTTCTGGCAAATCGAGGATGGTGAACGTGGCCCTGTAATTCTGAAAACGTTGCCCTTTGCTCGCGTGCCAAACCGCTACTAAATCATCGTTGTGAGTGCTTCCAATCCGACCGGGTACCGCAAGCCCTCTGAAAATCACATCCCGATAGATTCCGGCCTTGGTGAAAACAAAAATTGGGGGGATGTCGGCCCTTGAACCGGAATGCTGGCGCTCAAAAATTAGCTCCAAAAGGTTGTTGCCATACCGGTTGGTTTCGTCCAATTTACGCCCGGGCTTCTTGTTATCACCGTAATAGGTAAATACGCCCGTAGAGAGGTCCAGTTCATCGGGCCAATCAAGATCCTCCATGCTCGATAACAGAGCAATCAACCGTGGATCATTACGCTTTCCTCTGATTCTGAAGCCTCCTTGGTTGCTGAGGTTGAGCAGTCTTGTCAGAGGATCGTCGCTGGAGTTGCCATTTCGGCTCCCAGAATAGCGAGCGTCAATCATCAAATCTGAGCTTGACAGCTCGTCAACAGAGTAAACCAGGTTGTCGGTCATTGTAGTGTCCTAGTGCCATCAGTGTTTAATGGTGCCGGGAACCTGGTAACCTGGCTAGAAGATAAATTAAAGGCTTTGAAATGGATCAGATTCGTACGTTTGACATGTTCTGTGGCGCAGGAGGCAGCAGCCTCGGGGCGCGGGAGGGCGGTGCCAAAATCGTTGGTGGTGTTGATCTGTGGGGACCAGCAGTTGATTCCTTCAGCCTGAATTTTCCAGAGGCTCATGTCTTTCAGAAAGACCTTCGAATCTTGACACCCGAGGACGTGTTGGCAAAAACGGGTCCGATCGATCTTCTAATTTCATCACCTGAGTGCACGCATCACACATGTGCTAGGGGAAGCAAACCACGATCTGAAGAAAGCAAGGACACTGCTTTTCAAGTAATCAGATATGCGGAGGTTATGAAGCCTAGGTGGATAACTTTAGAAAATGTTGTCCATATGAAGCCTTGGGGGAGATATCAAGAGTTGATGTCTGAACTCAAACGTTTGAAATATAACGTTAGAGAGCAGGTTATTGATGCGTCATGTTTTGGTGTGGCCCAGCGCCGCCGCAGGTTGTTTATGATTGCTGACCTCCTTGCTGAACCCGAAGAAATTCTTCCAATAAGCACTAGTTTTAAAAGTGTTTGGGATATTTTAGATAAAAGC
The DNA here is from genome assembly GCF_019946675.1 of Pseudomonas sp. BF-B-15. Taxonomy (NCBI): domain Bacteria; kingdom Pseudomonadati; phylum Pseudomonadota; class Gammaproteobacteria; order Pseudomonadales; family Pseudomonadaceae; genus Pseudomonas; species Pseudomonas sp. BF-B-15. Next base: position 12,334 of record NZ_JAGYFZ010000057.1, on the reverse strand, counting down.
GGAAAGTACAAAATGACCGCTCTCAGGGCTCCCAAAAGAGCTAAAGAGACTCTTGCTCGGGCAGATCGGGCAATATCAGAGTTGGGACCTGATAAATCATTTTTAATTGTGTATTACGGAACGGATGGCGGTGGTGGTTGGCAGAGAATGGAAGCACCGCTGAGGACTATTACTACTGTGGATCGCTTTGCTTTTGTAACGCCAACATCCAATGGTCATATGATGCGTATGTTGCAGCCTGATGAGTTAAGGAAGGCAATGGGGTTTCCAGAGGATTATATGTTTCCGGCGGTAACTCGTCGTGAAAAAGTTAAGCTCATGGGAAATGCCGTTTGTTCTCCAGTCATGCAATCAATAGTTGCTTCGCTGGTTAAAAATTCTACAAGGCAAGGTGTTAACAAAGCTGCTTAGAGTTTGTTGTTTGTTGTTGACATGCTTATATCCAACTAGGAGGGATTGTTGTGATCGAAAATAACGGTGTGTCAAGATTCAGGCCTCGTGCTCGCATAATGCGTACGCTAGGGGAAGAGCTCATAAGTAGTGATAGTGTTGCATTAATTGAATTGGTAAAAAATGCTTATGATGCAGATGCGTCAGAAGTATATATAAAATTTACAGGTCCATTGGATTTAGGTTTTGGAGAGATAGAAGTTATCGATAATGGCAAAGGTATGTCATTAGATGTGGTGCGCCAAGCCTGGATGGAGCCTGCCACTCCGAGTAAGGTAAAAGAAAGTAAAACGACAAGCGGTCGGCGGGTGCTTGGTGAGAAGGGAATTGGTCGTTTTGCGACATCTCGTTTAGCTTCCACATTACAACTTATAAGTCGTAAGAAAAATGCTCCTCAAGAAGTATTTGCTTTTTTTGATTGGCGGCAGTTTGATGATGATGAGAAGTACTTGGATGAAGTTGTAATTCCGATTCAATCCAGAGAGCCTGAAAGCATAGTTGAGGGCGGTGAAATAGATTTTGTGTCTCTGAACGAAAGTGTTCAAGAAGATAAGTCGGTGTCATACCAGGGCACAGTTCTCCGTATGGCTAACCTAAAAAGCAAATGGAATGCTACCGGTTTTGAAGAAGTTCAAAGAGGTTTGTCTAGGCTTGTCTCTCCTTTTGCTGAATACTCAAGATTTAAAATTAATATTGAGGCGCCCGCAGGCTTTGAGCATTATACGTCGGAAATAAGGCCTCCTGATGTAATTAAATATCCGCACTATAATGTCACAGGCACTGTTTATAAAGATGGGAGATATAGTCTGCGCTATGAGGCCCTTGCTACAGGATTGGTAGAAACTTTCGAGGGTGCTTTTGTTGTTCATCCGAAAGCCGGGTGGGTTATGAAAGAGGGTGGAGAGTTACTTGTTAGGGATGAAAACTATCGCGCTCCTGAATGTGGTTCCTTGGCAATACAGCTAAGAGTTTGGGACCGTGATGAATTGGGTAATGTGCAGCAGAAGTTAGGTGGGACAATATCAAGTGTAAGGAAGGATTTGGATAATTTCGCAGGAATAAACATCTATCGAGATGGCTTTCGAGTTATGCCATATGGTGAGCCGAAGAATGATTGGTTGCGCCTAGATTTGCGTCGGGTTCAGAAGCCAGCGTATAGGCTTTCTAATAATCAGATAGTTGGTTACATTTCCATCACCGCTGACGGTAATAAGAATTTAAAAGATCAGTCCAATAGAGAGGGACTTCGTGAAGGTGCTGCTTACACTGATCTTCACGAGATTATGATATGCGTTTTATCGAGGATGGAGGAGTTTCGGCATCGCGTTCGTAAGAAAAGCGATCCAAAAATTAAGGACCCTCAAGTCGGTCGCCAAGGGGGATTATTTGATCTCCCAAATTTACATGGCATTCGTGAGCACTTATCTAAGCAGCACCCTTTAGACTCTCATGCAAAAGATCTGGTCGATAATATTGAGACAGAGCTTGTTGGGCGAATGGAGAGTATTAAAGCGGTCGTTGCGAGGTATAGCGGATTAGCAACACTAGGGAAGTTGGTAGATGCAGTGTTGCACGAGGGGCGTCAGCCTTTGTCTGTGATAACAACCCAGTCAGCTCTGGGGCAAGAGGACTTGGAAGATTATGGTCACAGTGAAGTGCCGAAAATTAGGAGCCTAAGCGGCAGACTAGTGAAGATAAAAGGACAAGCTGGAGCGTTGAGTCTAATATTTAAACGAATTGAGCCTTTTGGTGGTAGACGAGGTGGGCGACCATCTAAGCTTTATATCGAAAAAATTATTCAGGATGCATTTGATATATTTGAGACCCAGCTTTTCGATGCCTCTATATCTTATGATTTTTCCAATACTGAAACTCTCGTTTCAGTAGATCCGTACGAGTTGCAGCAGGTATTCGTAAATCTTATTGAGAATAGTATCTATTGGCTCCATCTCGTTCCTGAAAATGAGCGAAGTATTCTTGTGCGGGTTGGTCGCACTGCTGAAGGTTACGTAGAGATAATATTTTCTGATAGTGGCCCAGGAGTCCCGGAAGCGGAGCGTGAGTCTATATTTGATGCTTATTACTCAACTCGTGATTCTGGTGCGGGTCTTGGTCTGTCTATAGTCGGTGAGATAGTCTCTAATTATTACGATGGTGCTTTGGAGTTGCTGGAAGGTGGTGAGCTTTCAGGTGCTTCATTTAGAATTTTACTTCGGAAGAGGGTTTGAGTGTGAAATGGACTTTTCTTGTAGTTGACGATGAAGAAATTATCGCCAATCAAACTGTTGAAACTCTTTCGGGTATAAGGACTCTTGGTCCTGATGACGAGATTGCTTGTGATTTTATTCTAAATTTCGAAGATGCGAAGTCACATGCTCTAAAGGTTAAGTATGATTTAGTTGTTTTGGATTTAAAAGACGATGCTCGAGATGTAGAGGGGGCTGATTATAAAGGGCAAGAGGTGCTTGAGTTTCTGCGTCAAACTCATTTTGTTCCCGTTATTTTTTATACGGGACATCCCCATAAGGTAAAGCACCTTGAAAGCCCTATGGTGAGAGTCGTAGCTAAGGGAGATGATGATGTCAAGTTGCTTAGAACTGCGGTTGTTGAGGTTTTTGAAACGCGCCTGCCTCATCTAATAAAGCACATCCAAGACCAGCAGCGAGAGTACCTCTGGGGGCATATTGATGAGTTTTGGAGATCTGGCAATGATGCGTTTCGTAAGGAGGAACTTGCCTTTCTGCTTGCGCGCAGATTGGGGAACGTTTTAGCTGGTGATTCCATACGTAGATTTTTGCGAGGCAATGACGCAAATCCCGATATCGTCCATCCTGTTGAGATGTATATGTGGCCATCTATTGGTGATGACATCCAAACTGGTGATATCATCACTTGGCAAGATGCGCACTTTGTGGTCATGAACCCCGCGTGTGATTTCGCTCAAGGTAAAATAGAATTTGTTGTATTGGTTCGTTGTTTGCCTCTGGAGGATTCGCAGGAATATGCTAAGAGTAAGTTAGCGAAATCTCAAGGTGCGACTGAACTTAGGCATCTGACCGCTTTGGTAAGGGATCGTCGAGAAAAAGTCCAACCTGAGAGATTTAAGTATTTACCGGGTACGTGCTTTATCCCGGATTTGGTGGCTGATTTTCAAATGATCTCAACTGTATCATTAGAAGAGTTGTCAGCTTCGGCTAAAAGGGTTGCAACTTTAGATACGCCTTTTGCTGAAGGTTTGGTAAGCGGTTTCTCTAGATATTATGGAAGAATTGGTGTCCCGAACTTGGATTCGAAAGAACTTGCGGTGATGATTTTTGAGGGTATTAAGATTTAGTTGTTGGGTTGCTTTAGGCAACAATGACCGAGATGCGCCAGACGTTGTTGCTGTTTTACCTTCAAGCATTCTGTACAAAAAAGTCGCCGACCGGCGACTTTTTCAGCATTATGTTTTCTCTCTAGCGATCAATCCCAGTTCAACGCCCCACCAGTCTGATACTCAATAACCCGCGTCTCAAAGAAGTTCTTCTCTTTCTTCTGTCCATAATCTCGCTCATCCAAGGGGACGGGTTAGTCGTCCCTGGATACTCTTCCTTCAAACCGATCTGCGACAGGTGACGGTTAGCGATGAACTTCAGATAGTCCTCCATCGTCGCCACGTTCATGTCCAACACGCCGCGAGGCATGGTATCCCGAGCGTATTCAATCTCCAGCTGAGTCCCCTGCTGAATCATCTGCGAAGCTTCTTCCTTCATTTCGGCATCCCACAGGTGCGGGTTTTCGATTTTGATCTGGTTGATCGCGTCGATGCCGAAGTTCAGGTGCATGGATTCGAAGTGCAGGATGTATTGGAACTGTTGGGCGACGCCGGTCATTTTGTTGCGGCGGCCCATGGAGAGGATCTGGGTGAAGCCGCGGTAGAAGAAGATGCCTTCCAGAACGCAGTGGTAGGCGATCAGGTTGCGCAGCAATTCTTTGTCGGTTTCGACGGTGCCGGTTTCGAACTTCGGATCGGAGATCGAATGGGTGTATTTCAGGCCCCAGGTGGCTTTTTTCGCGGCCGATGGGATCTCGTGGTACATGTTGAAGATCTCGCCTTCATCCATGACCAACGATTCGATGCACGCTTGGCGCAGGATGTACTGGCGGCATTCCGGGTTGGTGATCAGGCGGTACACGGCCAGGACCAGGTTGTTGGCACAGGGAGTCGGCGGTGGAGAAGAAGCCGAGGTTGCGCATGACGATGAGGCGCTCGTCGTTGGCCAAGGCTTTCGGATATTTTTGCCTGCCCTCGTAGTACTTGAATGGCACGAGTTGGTTGAGGCTGGTGTAGCGGTGATCGTGCGTTTTTCGTCGACGGCGACACGGGGCGGAACGGCTTCGAGTCCGGCGACGTGTAGGAAAGCCAGTGCATCGGCGACCAAATCTTGATTTTATGCTATTCACTAATAGGGATTTTTGTTTCGGCTGCTCTAGCTTGTTTTCATTGGCAATATTCATTAAGGATTCTAGCAAATAGGTGATATACCGTTTATTGAAAAATGTAGGGTTATGGCCTGAAATAGCAGTTATGTTTTGCTAGGTTTTTTATTTGTTTGATAATTTTGGAGGGTGTGTGCATTTTGTTTTTGATGAAAAGATATATAAGTTGGCAAATAATTTTCGGAGGAGGGTAGTTAAAGACAAGGAACTCCTATCATTTGTTAACTCCAGAGAAGAAGTGACCGCTTTTTTTGTGTCGGGGAGGCTGTTCTCTATTTCGAATGATTTGCGTGAAAAGCTTTTAAATAAAGTAATCACAATTGGGGGGAGTGAGGGAGGACTTGAAAACGCGCTTTTTTTTAAATGGGCTATGAGCGTGGCCGAAAAATCATATGCTGATGCCGAGTGTAAGGTTTTTGATGTAGGGAGGGATAAAATTATTGAGTATTTAGAAACAGCAGTTTTGCGTATGGAGGTACATGGAGTAAGTGTTGACGGGAAAATATATCCTGAAAGTGTATTGGTGTCTCAAGCAGGGCATCTGATTTCAACATTGATTTCGGTTTTGTATTTTATATCAAAAAGAGGTGTTGAAAGCGAAGGTGTAGCTGATAAAAAGTTAGATTGCGAGTCTGCCGTCTCTAATTTCTGGAGCGATATGGCGCACTATGACTCTTTAAAAGAGTTTATTCAGGAGGTTGCTCACGGGAATTGTCTTCCCATCGATGTTTCGGCTCTGAGTCCGGTGATTTCGGCGAAGGGTTTGGATAGATTCGTGCGACGAGCTAAATATTATATGGATTGGTATGACCCTAGATGGCGAGATTTAGAGATATATCGAGATCTAAATTATAAGTTCTACAATCTATATGAGGGGGATGCTGGTAGCTTAGAAGATTTAATCCATCGTAGTGGACTCGGGAGGCTCAATAACGGTGTGATGCATTTCGATTTTAGTCGGGGGGCTAATTTTGAATTGGAGTTGAAGAAGTCTTCTGTCATAAAGTTGCTTGAGCTTATGTATAATGTTGATGCTGCATGTACATATAAGGAAAGTGTTTTTACGATAAGAGAGCTGGTTGGATATCTTATTTGTCTATACGTCTACGCATGCGAGCTGGATGGTGTAAATCGAAAGCGTGTTAGCAATGGTGAAGCAGCACAAATAAAAAAATTAAGTTCGGGGCGGGTTTGTAGTGTTTTAGGGATTCCTCCCGAGCAAATAGAATTGCTTGAATTGTTGTCTTGTGATTTGAGTCTTAATGGGCCAAGTGCTGATGTCAGTATTTATTTGATTGGGGGGGAGTATTACATAATACCGTCTCGTATCATGTCTCTTTGTTTTGAAAAAATAGTAGATCGTATAGTTGTTCGTAGTGATGTTGTGTTTTCAGAGGGCGTATTTCTTAATAAAGGCCTTTTTTTTGAAAGCGTCGTCAAAGATCTAGTTGAGAAATCGGGGAGGAAATTTTACAGACTAAATCGCGATATTCGTAAGGGGGCGCCGGAAATAGATGGGGTATTCAATTTGCATGATGGGGTATGGGCGGTTTGTGAAGTGAAATGCAGTGTGAAGCCTGAGTGTCGGCGCGATGCATATCAGTTTGTTGAAAATCATATTTCTGGTGCCTTAGTCCAATTGGATGAGCGTTATGACTATCTTTCACGTGCTAATAATGTGCTTCAAGGGTTCGTGTTTGAAGAGGTTGAGGTTCTGCTTTTAATAATTACTAATCATAATTATTTTACGGGGGTATCTTTGAAAACTCCTAAAGGTCGTGATGTTTTTATTGTTGATTCTCTGTATTTGAACGATGTTATGAATGGCGGGTTCGTTCCTGTTTGGAATTACACTGGCGTCGGGCAGCGGTATGTTAGAACGACCAAAGATGTGAAGGAGGGGGGGGTGATTGAAGCTATTAGAAACCCAGTTGCAAACCTTAAGTCAAAAGAGAATTTAACTTTTCAAATTCAGAAGTCTGGCATTGTGATTCGTATTCATAAGGAGTCGGTTGTGGATGAGCGCTCTTTTTATGATTAGAGTACAAAGTATTTGATGTTTGATTTTATATCTTGTTTTGTATGTGTTGAGATGTGTTAACTGTAATTAATGTCAATTTTTTTAAAAGAAAAAAGCCACCTTTTGGTGGCTTTTTCGTTTAATTAGTAATATTTAATCCCAGCTCAACGCCCCACCAGTCTGATACTCAATAACCCGAGTCTCAAAGAAATTCTTCTCTTTCTTCAAGTCCATAATCTCGCTCATCCAAGGGAACGGATTCGTAGTCCCCGGATACTCTTCCTTCAACCCAATCTGCGACAAACGACGGTTAGCGATGAACTTCAGATAGTCCTCCATCATCGCCGCATTCATGCCCAACACCCCACGAGGCATGGTGTCACGCGCGTATTCAATCTCCAGCTGAGTACCCTGCAGAATCATCTGCGAAGCCTCTTCCTTCATCTCGGCATCCCACAAGTGCGGGTTTTCGATTTTGATCTGGTTGATCACGTCGATGCCGAAGTTCAGGTGCATGGATTCGTCGCGCAGGATGTATTGGAACTGCTCGGCGACGCCGGTCATTTTGTTGCGGCGGCCCATGGAGAGGATCTGGGTGAAGCCGCAGTAGAAGAAGATGCCTTCCAGAACGCAGTAGTAGGCGATCAGGTTGCGCAGCAGTTCTTTGTCGGTTTCGACGGTGCCGGTTTCGAACTTCGGATCGGAGATCGAACGGGTGTATTTCAGGCCCCAGGTGGCTTTTTTCGCGACCGATGGGATCTCGTGGTACATGTTGAAGATCTCGCCTTCATCCATGGCCAGCGATTCGATGCAGTACTGGTAGGCGTGGGTGTGGATCGCTTCTTCGAAAGCCTGGCGCAGGATGTACTGGCGGCATTCCGGGTTGGTGATCAGGCGGTACACGGCCAGGACCAGGTTGTTGGCAACCAGGGAGTCGGCGGTGGAGAAGAAGCCGAGGTTGCGCATGACGATGCGGCGCTCGTCGTCGGTCAGGCCTTCCGGGTCTTTCCAGAGGGCGATGTCGGCGGTCATGTTGACTTCTTGCGGCATCCAGTGGTTTGCGCAACCGTCCAGATACTTTTGCCAGGCCCAGTCGTACTTGAACGGTACGAGTTGGTTGAGGTCGGCGCGGCAGTTGATCATGCGCTTTTCGTCAACGGCGACACGGGCGGAGGCGCCTTCGAGTTCGGCGAGGCCTTCGGCGATGTCGAGGTTGTCGAGGGCAGCCTTGGCGCGAGCGATGGCGGCGGAGTCGGACGCGGTTACAGCGCGAGCTTCTTGAGCGGCAACACCACCGGCGGTGTCGAGGCGGTCCATGTTGGCTTCAGTCGCGTGGCCGGCGTTGGCGCCTTTTACCACGGTCTCGCCGCTGTCTTCTTTGTCGAATTCGTCCCAGCTCAGCATGACGTGTCGTCTCCTGCGTGAGGGCCAGATGCCCGTGTGAAAACTGATTGGTTGGTTTTTCACACGACCTGTCTGGCCGCGTTTGATAGCGTTTTTTGCAGCGGTACACGCAGGCAAATAAACATAATTTTGTACGGGGTTCCGAGAGCCGCTGATGGCGCTGCTGTCGTTGACGACGTCGGCCTGGGCTTCGGACTGGCTGTCATCCCTGTAAGGGAATATTGCAGGCCCGTTTAAGCCGGCATTATAGGGAAATTTTTGCGGCCGTGGTGGGGCGAATCCGCGCATGGAGCGGTCGAGAAGGAGGGTTTTTCGGTCGGAGCGAGGGTTTACAGGGCTTTGGCTGGAGATCGCGGGTGCAGATTTTTTTTCTTAAATTTTGACGTGCTACTTTTTTGTTCAAAAAATAGCCAAAAAATCGGGTTTTTCACTACATGTTGTGTTTTGAGTCGGTTTTCGCTGGCCTCAGACACAACTAAGCCCGACCGAAGTCGGGCTGTCAGTCACGCTCGATGATCAACTCAGGCGAGCGGCACCGACGTGGTCTGCGCCATCGGCGGCGAGTTTGCCTGCACCGACGTGGTCGGCACCATCGGCGGCGAGTTTGCCTGCACCGACATGGTCGGCACCATCGGCAGCGACTTTGGCGGCGCCGGTGTGATCGAAGCCATCGGAAGCGAGTTTGCCTGCGCCGACGTGATCGGCACCATCGGCGGCGACTTTGGCCGAACCGGTGTGGTCGTAGCCGTCAGAAGCGACAGCGGCTTCGGTGGTGAAAGTGGCAGAACCTGTGCGGTCATAGCCGTCGGCGGCGAAGGTGTTGGCGGCCAGTACAGACAGGGTCAGGGCGAGGATCAGTTTGGTTTTCATGGTCGTTGCTCCAGATTCGTTGGCGTTGTGTGCCTTGGTGTGGAATTCATACTACGCCGATGGATTCGATTAAAAAGCGCAAATAAATGCTTAAAGCTATCGTATAAATCGATCTATACGGTTCGGTGCTTTGACTGCCTGGAACATTGCGTCGACTGCTATCGCCAGCAAGCTGGCTCCTACAGGTCGGTGTGATGATCGGGCATTGGGTCGAACCGTTTTGGGGAGTGCGGGTGATCAGCCGTTGGAGCAGCCGTTACCCATGATGCTGTAGCGCAGGATGTGGCGTTGGCCTTTGGAGTCGTCGTATTCCATTTTCATGGGGACAACTTCGCACACATTGGGGATTTCACTCATGGAGACAACTTTGGCGATATCGAGGTGAGTGGAGTAAGTGTATTCCTCGATGACCGGTTGTTGCTGGGCGACATCAGTCGGGACCTCGTCTGCCATGGCGGTTGCGCACAGGCTGGAGAGGGCCAGAACTAATAAAGCTTTCATTTCGGTTTTACCTTTTAGAGGTCGAGTGGGGTCACGCAACCTTTTTGGGGTTGCGTGTGGAACTTGGTTACTGGTGTTTTTGATTAACTGCCTTCGTGGGGGCTGCAACTTGGTTAATCAGGGTTTGCCTTGTTGGCGAGGTGGATTTTAGGCGTGGGGGTGGCATTCATATAGGTGGGGTTTTGATAAACACCTTTGACAGATTTCGTAACAATCACCGGATAACGTTGTTGGGGAATCGATCATTCCTTGTAGGAGCCAGCTTGCTGGCGATAAACCTGAGAGCGCTACGGGGTGTCAGGATTGGCGCGTTATCGTTGGCGACCATCGCCGGCAAGCCGGCTCCTACAGGGTTTAGCGGAGGCATTTCGGGGTTATCACGATAATTTGTAGGGGCTTGTTACTACCATCGTCGAATGGTTCTATAGGCCCGGCCCGGGCTACAACAGGGCCATACAAAAACAACTATTCCACCGAGGTAAGAAAGATGAGTGCGGCTTCTCTGTATCCCGTTCGTCCCGAGGTAGCGGCCAACACGCTGACCGACGAGGCAACCTACAAAGCCATGTACCAGCAGTCGGTCGTCAACCCTGACGGTTTCTGGCGCGAGCAAGCCAAGCGCCTCGACTGGATCAAGCCTTTCACCACGGTGAAGCAGACGTCCTTCGACGATCACCATGTCGACATCAAATGGTTCGCCGATGGCACCCTGAACGTTTCCTACAACTGCCTCGACCGTCATCTGGCCGAGCGCGGCGATCAAGTCGCGATCATTTGGGAAGGGGATGACCCTTCCGAAAGCCGCAACATCACCTACCGCGAGCTGCACGAACAAGTCTGCAAGTTCGCCAACGCCTTGCGCGGCCAGGATGTGCACCGCGGCGACGTGGTGACTATCTATATGCCGATGATTCCCGAAGCCGTGGTCGCCATGCTGGCCTGCACCCGGATCGGCGCGATTCACTCGGTGGTGTTCGGTGGTTTCTCGCCGGAAGCCCTGGCCGGTCGCATCATCGACTGCCGCTCGAAAGTGGTGATCACTGCGGACGAAGGCATTCGTGCCGGCAAGAAAATCCCGCTCAAGTCCAACGTCGATGACGCGCTGACCAACCCGGAAACCAGCAGCATCCAGAAAGTCATCGTGTGCAAGCGCACCGGTGGCGACATCAAGTGGAACCAGCATCGCGACATCTGGTTTGAAGACCTGATGAAAGTGGCGGGCAGTGTCTGCGCGCCGAAAGAGATGGGCGCCGAAGAAGCGCTGTTCATCCTTTACACCTCCGGTTCGACCGGCAAGCCGAAGGGCGTGCAGCACACCACCGGCGGCTACTTGCTGTACGCGGCCATGACCCATGAGCGCGTGTTCGACTACCGCCCGGGCGAAATCTACTGGTGCACCGCCGACGTCGGCTGGGTCACCGGCCACAGCTACATCGTCTACGGCCCGCTGGCCAACGGCGCGACCACGCTGCTGTTCGAAGGCGTGCCGAACTACCCGGACATCACTCGGGTGGCGAAGATCGTCGACAAGCACAAGGTCAACATCCTCTACACCGCGCCGACCGCGATCCGCGCGATGATGGCGTCGGGCAAGGCCGCTGTTGAAGGTGCTGACGGCAGCAGCTTGCGTCTGCTGGGTTCGGTCGGTGAGCCGATCAACCCGGAAGCGTGGGACTGGTACTACAAGAACGTCGGCCAATCCCGTTGCCCGATCGTCGATACCTGGTGGCAGACCGAAACCGGCGGCAACATGATGAGCCCGTTGCCAGGCGCTCACGCACTGAAGCCTGGTTCGGCGGCGCGTCCGTTCTTCGGCGTGGTGCCGGCGCTGGTGGACAACCTGGGCAACATCATCGAAGGCGTCGCCGAGGGCAACCTGGTGATTCTCGATTCGTGGCCAGGCCAGGCGCGCACGCTGTATGGCGACCATGACCGTTTCGTCGACACCTACTTCAAGACCTTCCGCGGCATGTACTTCACCGGTGACGGTGCCCGTCGTGACGAGGACGGTTACTACTGGATCACCGGCCGTGTGGACGACGTGCTCAACGTGTCCGGCCACCGCATGGGTACCGCCGAGATCGAGAGCGCGATGGTGGCGCACCCGAAAGTCGCTGAAGCCGCCGTGGTCGGTGTGCCGCACGACATCAAGGGGCAGGGTATTTATGTCTACGTCACGTTGATCGCTGGTGAAGAGACCAGCGAGCAATTGCGTCTGGAGCTGAAGAACTGGGTGCGTAAAGAGATCGGCCCGATTGCTTCGCCGGATGTAATCCAGTGGGCGCCGGGGTTGCCGAAGACGCGTTCGGGCAAGATCATGCGCCGGATTCTGCGCAAGATTGCGACCGCTGAATATGATGGGTTGGGGGATATTTCGACCCTGGCGGATCCGGGTGTGGTGCAGCATTTGATTGATACGCACAAGACGATGAATGTTGCGTAAGTAGCGTTTGGCGTCATCGAAGCCCTGCCAGGTGATGAGTCTGGTGGGGCTTTTTATTGCCTGAAGGTTTTATGTTGGCTGTTCGGGCCTCTTCGCGGGCAAGCCTCGCTCCTACAGGGGTTGAGGTGTACCTGCATCCTGTAGGAGCGAGGCTTGCCCGCGAAGGC
>NZ_JAGYFZ010000056.1:0-38765 GCF_019946675.1 Pseudomonas sp. BF-B-15 | reverse complement strand
GTCGGCATCATCGGTAACTGATACACCGCTTTCGCGGGCAAGCCTCGCTCCTACACAGCTTTTTATGGTTTATCGGGTTTAGCCAGCAACGTGTACACGCACGGCAGCACAAACAGCGTAAACAGCGTCCCGATCGACATCCCTGTGGCGATCACTGTGCCGATGTCGAACCGGCTGACAGCGCCCGCGCCCGTGGCAATGATCAACGGCACCATGCCAAATACCATCGCCGCGGTGGTCATCAGCACCGGACGCAGACGAATGGCCGCTGCTTCCTCAACCGCTTCGCGCGGCGTCAGGCCCTTGTCCTTGCGCAACTGGTTGGCGAACTCGACGATCAGGATCCCGTGCTTGCTGATCAATCCGATCAACGTCACCAGCCCGACCTGGGTGTAGATGTTCATGCTCGACCAGCCGAGGAACAGCGGAATCAGAGCGCCGCAGATCGACAGCGGCACGGTCACCAGAATCACCAGTGGGTCGCGGAAGCTTTCGAACTGCGCCGCCAGCACCAGGAAAATGATCGCCAATGCCAAGGCAAAAGTGACCCACAGCGCACTGCCTTCCTGCACGTACTGCCGCGATGCACCGGCATAGTCGACGGCAAAACCTGCGGGTGCCTCTTCCCGGGCAATCTGACGCACCGCGTCGAGGGCTTCACCCATGCTCACCAGCGGGACCCCGGACAGGATCGCCGAGTTGAGCTGCTGGAACTGATTCAGTTGCCGTGGGCGTGCCCGGTCGGTCACGGTAATCAGGGTCGACAGGGCCAGCAGTTCGCCCTTGGTGTTCTTCACGTAATAGTTGTTCAGCCAGTCGGGGTTGTCCCGGAAGGGCCGTTCGACCTGCGCGATGACTTTGTAGCTGCGACCTTCAATGGTGAACCGGTTGATCTCCGCCTCGCCCAGCAACGTCGCCAGCGTGCCGCCCAGATCCTGCATGGACACGCCCATCTGCGCGGCCTTCGCCCGGTCGATATCGACCACGACTTCGGGTTTGTCAAAGGCCAGGTCAACGTCGACGAAGGCAAACTTGCCGGACTCCATCGCGCGTTTTTTCACCCGGTCCATCACTTGCAGCAACGACTCGTAATTGTTGGCGGTATTGACGACGAATTGAAACGGCAGCCCTTCGCCGGTCCCGGGCAGGGAAGGCAGGTTGAAGCCGAAAATCTGCAACCCTGGAATGCTTTCGAGTTTGCTCTGGACCGCAGGCAGGATCTGCATTTGCGTGCGCTCACGCTCGTTCCACGGTTTGAGCAGGAAACCGCCAATCCCCGATTGCACGCCGTTGAAGCCGTTGATCTGGAACGAGGAGTAGTACTCGGGAAACGCCTTGAAGATGCTGACGAACTCGTCGGTGTAGGTGTTCAGGTAATCAAGGTTGGTCGGCTGCGGGGCGCTGGCCAGCATGAAAATGACGCCCTGGTCCTCGTCCGGTGCCAGTTCCGATTTGGTGAAGTTGAGCAGCACCGGAATCAGGCACAGCACGATCACCGCGAACACCAGCACCACCGGCCGCGTGTTGAGCGTGCCGTGCAGCATGCGCTGGTAGCGGCGCTTGAGACCTTCGAAAATCAGGTCCAGCCGGTGAGCGAGGCCGCTGGGGTTTTCGTCGTGGCGCAGCAGAAAGGCGCACATCATCGGCGACAACGTCAGGGCGACGATGCCGGAGATCACCACCGCACCGGCCAGTGTCAGGGCGAACTCCTTGAACAGCGCCCCGGTGAGGCCGGTCAGGAAGCCGATCGGGGCGTAGACCGCCGCCAGGGTGATGGTCATCGAGACCACCGGCATGGCGATTTCCCGGGCGCCTTCAATGGCGGCATCCAGCGGCGTCTTGCCTTCTTCGATGTGACGGTGGATGTTTTCCACCACCACGATGGCGTCGTCCACCACCAGGCCAATGGCCAATACCATCGCCAGCAGGGTCAGCAGGTTGATCGAGTAGCCCATCATCTGCATGAAGAACATCACGCCGATCATCGACAACGGAATCGTCACCACCGGGATCACCACCGAACGCAGCGCCCCGAGGAACAGAAACACCACGACGATCACGATCAACACCGCTTCGAACAGGGTTTTCACCACTTCGTCGATCGAGGCCTGGATAAACAGCGTGGCGTCGTAGGCAATTTCACCCTTGAGGTTCGGCGGCAACTGGGCTTCCAGGTCCGGCATGATCTTGCGCACTTCCTTGATCACATCCAGAGGGTTGGCGCCGGGCGTTGCCTTGATGCCGATGTACACCGAGGGCGTGCCACCGAAGGAGCTGATGGTGTCGTAGTTTTCCGCGCCCATCTCGACCCGCGCGACATCGCTGAGCAGCACCCGGCTGTCACCGTCGACCTTGAGTGGAATCGCGGCGAAGGCTTCGGCGGATTTGAGCTCGGTGTTGGCGTTGATGCTGGTGACCACGTACTCGCCTTTCACTTCGCCGGCGGCGGAGAGGAAGTTGTACTTGCGCACGGCATCGGTCACATCGCTGGCGCTGAGGCCGAAACCCGCCAGTTTCACCGGGTCCAGCCACAGGCGCATGGCGAATACCTGGTTGCCGAGAATCTCGGCTTCGGCCATGCCTGGCAGGGTCGCCAGTTTTGGCTGAATCACTCGCGACAGGTAATCGGTAATCTGCGGGTTACTCATTTCCTTGCTGAAGAAGCTGATGTACATCAGCGCCGAAGCATCGGCGGCTTCCTTGCTCAGTACCGGGTCTTCGGCGTCCTGAGGCAACTGGTTTTTCACTTCGTTGGCCTTGGCCAGCAGCTCGGTGAACAAGCGGTCGCTGTTGGAACCGATGCGCGCGTAGATCGAGATCACCGAGAAGTTCTGGCGACTGACCGAGGTCATGTAGTCGATGCCCTCGGCGCTCGCCAGGCTCTGTTGCATCGGTTGGGTGATGTAGCCCTGAATGGTTTCGGCGTTCGCCCCGGGGTACGCGGTGGTCACCGTGATCAGGGCGTTTTCCATTTGCGGGTATTGGCGCAGCGGCAGCTTGCTCCAGGCCTGAAAGCCCAGCAGCACAATCAACAGGCTGACCACGGTGGCGAGCACCGGGCGGCGGATGAACGGGTCGGTAAAAGCCATTGGGGGTTCCTTGATCAGTCAGCGCGCGGCTGACTGTTCTTCTCGGCCAGGGTCTTGTCGTCGCTGATGGCGATGTGCGCACCGTTGTCCAGTTTGATCTGGCCGGCGGTGACCACTTTTTCGCCGTTCTTCACGCCTTTGGTAATCATCACCTGCCCATCGCGTCGCTCGCCGGTTTCGATGAAACGGCGTTCGGCGATCAGGATCGGTTGGCCCTTGTCGTCTTTTTCGATGCTGCCGTCTTCGGTTTTTTTCTGCGCAGCCACGTACAACGAATTACCGTACAGCGTGTACGTGATCGCGCTTTCCGGCACGACGATGCGCGGCTGTGGGTCGGGCAGCATCACCTGCAGGCTGGCGAACATGCCCGGTAACAGTTTGCCGTCGGGGTTGGCCAGGGTCGCGCGGACCTGCATGTTGCGCGTGCTGTTCTCGATTTTCGGGTTGATCGCGCTGATGGTGCCGGGGAAGGTCTGCGCCGGGTAGGCCGCGACGATGATTTCAACCGGCTGGCCGATGGCGATCTTCGGCACCGACTGTTCGGGCACGAAAAAGTCGACGTAGAGACTGCTGAGGTCTTGCAGGGTGGCAATCATGGTGCCGCTGGCAAGGTAGTCGCCAACGTCCACCTGCCGAATGCCTATGGTCCCGCTGAAGGGGGCGACGATGCTTTTTTTGCCGAGTGCAGCCTTGAGTTGATTGACCGTGGCTTTGCTTTTTTTCAGCACCGCCGAAAGTCGGTCGAATTCACCTTTGGAAATGGCCTGGCTGCCCACCAGTTGGCTACCGCGACCGTAATCGAGCTGGGCCAGCCCGAGGTCGGCCTGGGCGGTTTCCAGCAAGGCACTTTCCACGGCGCTGTCGAGGCGCAGGAGTGGTTGACCTACCTTGACCTTCTGCCCTGACTCGAACTGCAAATCGATGACGGTGCCGTCGGTCTCCAGGCTCAGGTCCACGCCTTGCAGCGCCTTGAGCGTGCCGACGGTAGGCAGGCGTTCCTGCCACGGTTGCTCGGTAGCAGTAGCCACGGCGACGCTGATCGGCGGTTTCGGCACAGCGAAGCCTTGAATCATCGTGTAGATGGAGAAGGCTTTGTAACCGGCCAGAACCAGCACGATCAGCAAAACAACACCCAACATGATCAGCATGCGGCGACGCAGCATATTTCCACTTCCTTGGAGAAAATCAGGTGAGACAGTCGGGCACATTACTCCGAGTGTGCCGGGTATTCCAACTGCCACTTTTTACAGGCCACCGCAAAACCTGTAGGAGCAGAGCTTGCTCGCGAAAGCGGCGGCACATGCAAAATGGATGTGCCTGACACACCGCCTTCGCGAGCAAGCTCAGCTCCTACAAGAGCGGGGCAGTCAGATGAGGTGCAGGTGGTTATCCCAGAGCCCCGCAGGCAGTTCGAGGGGTTTTGCAACAAGGTTTGTCTGGCGGCAATCGTAGTACCGGCATCGGCCTTGACCCGAGGTCACGACAAAACCGTCGGCCACCGCACCCACCCCGGCGCAATCGGGAAGCGGCGCATCCAGGCGCACTTCACCGCTGTCCATGTCCCAGATGAAAAAGCGATTGCCCCGTGGCGCCGTCAACGCGACCAGGCGCAAATCACTGTGCACCGCGACGCTGGCGGTGTAATGCCCCATGGCCTGCAACTGATGCTCGGGCACCGGGAACGCCACGAACGGTTGCCCTGGACGCTTGATCGCCAACAGCTCCGATGACTCATGGGACGGCCCCATGAATTGTTGACCGGCGACGATGGTGCCATCACTGGCGATCCCCAGGTGCCGCACGCTGTTCATCTGTTGCGCGAGGGTTTCCTTGCTCAGCAATGTACCGTCGCGCTGCATCAGCACCAGGCTTGGTTCCATGGCGTTGAGGTTCATCTCGACGCGGCTTTCAGCCTCGGTGCGAATGCCGCCGTTGGCCACCACCAGGGTTTCGCCATCGGGCATCCACGACACCTGATGCGGGCCGATGCCATGGGTCGAAATCTCGCCGCTGTGCACCAGACGCTCGCCTTCGAACTTGTACACACCGAGCAGGCCGCGACCGGGATCGGACGTGTCGTTCTCGGTGGCGTACAGCCAGTCGCCGCTCTGGTGAATCACCGCGTGACCGTAGAAGTGCCGGTTCGGTTGCGAGGCCACGGTTTGCAGCAGCGTGCCGTCGCGCAGATCGATCAGGTAACTTTCGGTGCCCGGACGCCGGGCGACGAACAGCGCGATCGGCAGCGTCGGGTGGTTGATGATGTCGTGGCAGCGCTGGCCGACCTGGGTGGCGAACACCCGCGTACCGTCCAGCCGATAACCGACGGCGTAGTGCTTGCCGTCGCCATCGTCCCGCGCCGAGAGCAGCAGCGGGCTCTTGTCCTTTTGCTTGAACAGCGTCCAGCCGCCCAGTGTCACTGCTCCCAGCAGCAAACTACCTAACGTCAGAGCCTGTCGTCGCAGCATGGCACTCGCCCTCATCAGTCACCGTCGTTGGCGTTGAAGCCCAGTTGGATGCCCAGCGCCTTGGCCAGTTCGCCTTCGTGCAGGCGGTGGACGACGTTGAGGCTGTCGTAGATGTCGTTGAGCTGCTGGCGACCGGCGTCGTCGTTGAGCATTTCAGTCAGCGAACGCTGGTTGCTGGCGAACAGTTTCAGGGACGCGGCGTAGGCGGCGTCGATCTTGTCGGCCAAGGGTTTCTGCTCGCTTGGCAGCAAGCCGCGCAGGCCTTTGTTGTCGACGCCTTCCCACACGGTTTTGGCGGCGGCGAGGCTCGCTTCCATACTCGTCAGGGACGACTGGCTGCGCCACTGGTCAGCCTGGAATGGTTGCGGCACACCCTTGGTCTGGCGGCCCATCGGCGTGCCGAGTTTTTTCTTCAGGCTGTCGAGAGCGGTGACCTGTACACGCAACAGATCGGCAATCGCTTCGTGGGAGTCGGCGTAACGCTGGTTCGGGAATTTGCTCAACTGCGCGAGCATGCCGTCGGTGTTGTTCCAGGTTTGCAGAATCTCTTCGGCCAGCTGTTTCTGACGCTCGCCAATGGCTTTCAGCAGAGGGCAATACTTGGCTTTTTGCGCCTCGTTGGCCACGTCAGGTTTGCTGTCGAAGAGGATGTATTCGTAGGCCGAGAGGCCTTGCACCACAACGCTGGATTTGGCCAGGGCGGTGGCATCGATCTGCGGTTGCGCGGTCACCAGTTGCTCGACCTGACGGCCCACCAGGTTTTTCTTGTCCGGCCAGAATTGCACCTGCCAGGCGCGATTGCCTTCGGCCAGCGGCCCGATCAGCAACGGTTGCAGCTCGGCCCAGGCTTTCTGCGCATGGAGGAAATCGGCACGGGCGGTGTCGAGGTTTTCCTTGCCTTCGCAATAGGCCAGCGCGCTGACGGCCAACTGGCGGTCGGCTTCAACCCAGCGCGTGTAGGTCGGCAGGATCACCGACTTGGCGATGGCCGCCGACGTGACAGCCTGCGGATCCTGCGGTGAGCAGGCGCCGAGGGCGAGTGCGGCAAGGCTGGTGAACAACAACTTGGGACGGAACATTTAGGGCTCCCGCTAAGGAATACGTTTAAAGGGAATTCAAAAACGCCAGCAACGCCGCGCGCTGCTCGGCATTGAAAGACAAAACCTGTTGCTGGGCCGCTTTTGCTTCGCCGCCATGCCAGAGCACGGCTTCGAGCAGATTGCGGGCGCGGCCGTCATGCAAGAACTGGGTGTGGCCACTGACTGCCTGCGTCAGGCCGATGCCCCACAACGGCGGCGTGCGCCAGTCGCGGCCACTGGCCTGGAATTCGCTGCGGTTGTCGGCCAGGCCGTCGCCCATGTCGTGCAGCAGCAGATCGCTGTAAGGGCGAATCACTTGATTGGCCAGTTCAGGTTCTGCCGCGTTGGCGGCGGTGGTGTATTTCGGTGTGTGGCAGGACTGGCATCCAGCCTGGAAAAACAGGCTCTTGCCGGCCAGCACTTGCGGTGTGCCGACATCGCGGCGAGCCGGTACGGCAAGGTTACGGCTGTAGAACAGCACCAGACGCAGAATGTTATCGCTGACTTCCGGTTCGCCGACCGGGCCGTTGCCGTTCGGCGCCTGTTTGCAGGCGGTTTGCGCGTCGGTGCAGTCATCAAAGGGTCTCAGGCTGGTCGTGAGGCCCATATCACCAGAAAACGCGTGAACGTTCTGTTGATTGAGGTTCGGCTGCCCGGCCTTCCAGCCGAATCGGCCGAGGACGGTTTTCTGTTGTGCGTCATCCCAGACCTGGTTCGGTCGGCCATTGATGCCGTTTTTCTCTTTGGCCTGCGCGGCGGCATTGGCGAGGATCGCTTCTTCCGGGATCGCCTCGAGCAGCCCAAGGCCAATCATTGGCGGGGCGACGCGCGCGGAGAAACGCGTGTCCGGGTGCATCGGGCCGTAGCCGAGTTGGGTGATCTGCAATGTCGGCTTGCGCAACTCGACTTCGGTGCCGTCCTTGAAACGCACCGGCACCGGCGTGTAATCAACCCGAACCTTGCCTTCCGGAACCACGCCGGGCACCGACATGTCCTGGAACTGGCCGCCGTAGACCGGCTCGGGCACGACACCTTGCTGCTCGATGATTTTGGCGTAGGTTGGTGAATCGGGTATCGACAGGCGCACCAGCATCGAAACGGCATTCACCGCATCAGGTGCAGGCGGGTGACCGCGACCGTCCTTGATATGGCAGCCCTGACAAGCATTGGTGTTGAACAGTGGGCCGAGGCCGTCGCGGGCCGTGGTGGTCGACGGGGCGATCACCCAGGGGTTGCGGAAGAAGCTGTTGCCGACGCTGAAATCCACGCGCCGTGACGGCGGCAGGTTGGCGGAGGGCAGGGAGAAGGCGTTCTGATCAGTCTTGCGCACGGTCGCGCTGCCACCGGACCTGGCTTCACCGGGTTCGGCCTGGGTAAAACGCGGGGCGTCATCGCAGGCACTCAGGCCCAGGGCCAGAAACAGTGCGGACAAGCGAAGAGGCAGCGAGGGCATCAGACATCCTGCAAGACGAGCAAAACAAGGGCGCAAAGTCTAACAGGGCAGGGGAGATTGAATAAGAGGAATTATCGTTTGGTTGATGTGGGGCAGGGTTTTCCTGCAAACCACGATCCCCTGTAGGAGCGAAGCTTGCTCGCGAAAGCGGTGTACCAGTCGCCACTGTCGTTGAATGTGACGCCGTCTTCGCGGGCAAGCCTCGCTCCTACAAGGGGCGGTGTTGGGCTGGCATGAAAAAGGCGACCCGGAGGTCGCCTTTTTTATTCAGCCAGCGTTGATCAGAATTCGTGATCAGCGTTGTCCGGGTTCAGGTCGCTGATGCCCAGCTTGCCAGCGGCAGCTTCGATCGAACCGGTCTGCTTGACCAGCGAAGCGATGGCGTCACGAACGATCTGGTTGCCAGCGGTGTTGCCGGCAGCGATCAACTGGTCGTAGTGCTCACCCTTGTTGGCGTGATCGACAATGACCTGCATCTTGGCTTCGGTCGCAGCCAGGTCGGCTTTCAGCGCGGTGTCGGCCGCCGGGTCAGCCTTGGCCACCAGAG
Source organism: Pseudomonas sp. BF-B-15 (assembly GCF_019946675.1). NCBI lineage: Bacteria > Pseudomonadati > Pseudomonadota > Gammaproteobacteria > Pseudomonadales > Pseudomonadaceae > Pseudomonas > Pseudomonas sp. BF-B-15. Next base: position 30,132 of record NZ_JAGYFZ010000056.1, on the reverse strand, counting down.
AGGACAGGCTGGCGCCGGTCATTTTGGTGCCGTCGACACGGGTGTATTCGCCCAGGTACACGTTACGAATGCCTTTGGCATCGTAGAACTGCGAGTTGTGGGTGTTGTCGCTGAAGCAGTCGTGTTCGTCTTCAGGGGAGTTGGCTTCCAGGGAAACCTTCATGCGCTCGCCCGCCAGTTCGCCCAGGGACAGGCTGCCCATGCCGAACAGCATTTTGCGCAGGCCGGAATCCACAGGTTCCGCTTCCAGGGTGGCGCGGTAGTTGTCGGCCACGTTCGGCTTCCAGTTACCGACCATTTCTTCCAGGTCGCTGACCAGCAGTTGGGTCACGGACTTCAGGTAAGCGCGACGACGATCGTTGTGACCGCCGGTGGCGCCTTTGCCTTCCAGGTAGTCGGAGGCTGGACGGTTGCCGGCACCAGGGCCGGTGCCGTTCAGGTCCTGGCCCCACAGCAGGAATTCGATGGCGTGGTAGCCGGTGGCGACGTTGGCCTCGGAACCACCCAGCTCGTTCAGGCTGGCGAGTTTTTCCGGGGTGATGTCTTTCACGTCGATCTTGTCTTCGCCGACCTGAACTTGAGTGTTGGCGATGATGTTGGCGGTGGCGCCCGGGTTACCCAGTGCGTGCTCGTAGGATTTGTCGACATAGTCGATCAGGCCTTCGTCCAGTGGCCAGGCGTTCACCTGACCTTCCCAGTCGTCGATGATGGTGTTGCCGAAGCGGAACACTTCGCTCTGCAGGTAAGGAACGCGAGCAGCGATCCAGGCAGCCTTGGCGGCTTTCAGGGTGTCGGCGTTCGGCTTCGCGAGGAAGGCGTCGACGGCGGTTTGCAGGGTTTTCGCGGTGGATTCGGCATCGCTGTAAACGGCGAAGACGATGTCGGCGTAATGCGCGACAACGGCTTTGGCAGCGGCTTCGTCGACTTTGCCGGCAGCAGCTGGCGCAGGCGCAGCGGCCGGGGCCGTGGTAGTGGCGGCTGGCGTAGGCGCTGGGGCGGCAGCTTTGTCTTTGCCTTCGCCACAACCGGCGAGGGAAATAGCGATGGCCAACAGACTGGCGGTAGCCAGAGGCATACGAATCATGGCGAACATCCTGCTTCGAGAGGGGGTGGAATGGCGCAGCTAGCGCGCAAAACTGCGACATAATGCAAATCTTTCGCATTATGTGTAAAGAGTTGTTCTTGGAAATATTTCTTATTCAGATAGCGGATGTTGCACTTTGTAGGAGCGAGCCTGCTCGCGATGAACGTGAACGATAACGCGTGCAGACTGAAAGAATGCGTCGCCTTGGAGTTCATCGCGAGCAGGCTCGCTCCTACAGGAACCCTACAAAATAGCCGCGTTGCTGCGTTGGGCCTGCTTGAGATAGGCGCCCAGTTCTCGCGCCGGCAGTGGCTTGCTGTAAAAGTAGCCCTGACCTTCGTGGCAGCCTTCGGAAATGATGTAGGCCTCTTGCTCGATGGTTTCCACCCCCTCTGCAATGACCTGCATGCCAAGGCTCTTGCCCAACTGGATGATGGCCCGAACGATGGTTGCATCGTCGTCGTCATCGAGCAGGTCTTGTACGAAGCTCTTGTCGATCTTGATCTTGTCCAGCGGCAGGCTTTTCAGGTAACTCAGCGATGAGTAGCCGGTGCCGAAGTCGTCGATGGCGATCAACGCACCGGAGCGACGCAGGCTCAGCAGATGCTGGGCGGCGGTGCTGATGTCTTCCATCAGGCCGGTTTCGGTGACTTCCAGCTCCAGGCTGCGCGGTGGCAGGCGGTACATTTGCAGCAGGTTATTGACCACCCGCGGCAGCTCGGCGTGGTGCAATTGCACCGTGGACAGGTTCACCGCCATGCGCAGGTCGGTGAAGCCCTGGTCATGCCAGTCGCGCAATTGTTTACAGGCCTGATCCAGCACCCATTCGCCAATGGCAATGATGGTGCCGTTCTGCTCGGCCAGCGGGATGAACAGGTCCGGCGGCACCAGTCCGTGTTCGGGATGTTGCCAGCGAATCAATGCTTCGACGCCCACCACCCGATGATCGCGGTAGCTGATCTGCGGCTGGTAGACGAGGTAGAACTGGTCGCGGATCAACGCGTCGCGCAGGTCCTTCTCCAGTTCGCGACGGCGACGCATTTCGGTGTCGACACTGGCGATATAGAACTGGTAGCGGTTGCGCGAGCGAGTCTTGGCCAGGGTCATGGTCTGCTCGGCTTTTTGCAGCAGCTTCTCGGTGCTGTCGCCATCCTCGGGGAACAGGGTGATGCCGATGGTGGCGCGCAGGCGAATCTCTTGATGATCGAGGGCGAATGCCGCTTCCAGGTCATCGAGAATGCTTTGCGCCAGTTCGGCGGCTTCGTAGGGTTGTTCGATATCGGCCTGAACCAGGGCGAACTGATCGCCGCCCAGTCGGGCGAGGGCGCCAAGGCGACCGCTGTGGCCCCGCAGGCGATCAGCCAGCGCCAGCAGCAGTTGGTCACCGGTCTGATAGCTGAATTGTTCGTTGATGCCCTTGAAGTCATCGAGGCCGACACACAACACCGCGACCCGGCGTTGCAGTTTGCCGGCGTCGACGAGGATCTTGTCCAGTTGCTGTTGCAATTGCTGGCGGTTCGGCAGGCCGGTGAGGAAGTCGTACTGGGCCATGCGCAGCAGGCTGTTTTCCGCTTCGTGGCGCAGGTGGGTGTTGCGCTCGATGGACTCGAGCAACTGGTTGGCGGTGTTGATCCAGATGCCCAGTTCGTTTTTCTCGTGGCCCCTGAGCTGTGGAATCTTGTGTTCGCTGGGGCGGTCCGGGTTGATTTCGGTCAGGTGCTCGATGATCCGCGACAGCGGTTTGGTCAGGAGCCAGTGGTAGACCAGATACAGCACCAGCCCCATGGCGAGGGCGCGCAATACCCCGGAAATGAAGATGATCACCGAGCTGACGATGAACCCTTGTCCGTAGGTGGCGGTGTCGAGGGTGATGCTCAGGTCGCCGTAGTACTCGCTGTACGGGCCGCGACCCACCAGTTGAGTGGTGAAGGTGCGTTCCTTGCCGAGGATCAGGTCGGTCAGCCAGCGGCTGCTGGATTGCTGCAACTCGCGGGATTTTTGCGCCAGCATGGCTTCATTGGGGTGGCCGATGGAGGCCTGGCGGACGGCGTCGTCCTGAAACAGGCCTTCAATCACTTGCATACCCATCTCCCGGTCCAGGCTGTAGACGGCCTGGGTCGAGGGGTCGCGGAACATGTCGAGGATGCGCTGGGCATCGCCTGCCACGGCCTGGCGTGTTTTATAGGCATCGAAAACGATCTGCGCGCAGCTCAAGACCACGCCGACGATCAATGCCGACAGGAGCACGACCCGGAGCAACTTCACCGACAAGCTGTTCTTGAGTTCCAGCTTCAAAGAGTCATTCCTTGTTCCGTGCAGGTAGCATCAAGTTGCCATGAGTATTGGCAATCCGGTGATGGCAGTCAAAGGGACAATCAAACACAGGGGAATTTGCCTGTGGGTTGGCCGAAATGCTGTTGCCTGGAGTATTTGCCCTATTAGTACTGTGTCGGTAGTCGAGTCCTTCAACTTGAGGGGGATTTGGACTTATTTTCCATTTGGTTGATGGTAGACGGGTATGGCGTTGGGGCAAGGGGGGGAAGACTGGTTTCATTATCGGAAATCGGCCCTCTATGGATTCAACTTGTTTCCCTGTAGGAGCCGGCTTGCCGGCGATGGCGGCGTCATGGCGGACCATTTTTTTGGGGTGTACATATCCATTCCTGCGGTAACGGCCGCTTATGGTTTCGCCCTTACGGCGAGTCCCTTTTGTCAAACGCCACAAAAGGAACCAAAAAGTCTTGCCCCAGCGTCCGGCCCCTCGCTTAGCCTCGGCGTTCCCTCGCTCCGGTCCTGCTCCGTGGGCCCGCCGCCATCGGCCATCCATGGCCGGGGGCGGCTAACCCGGCATCCATGCCGGGTTGCCCACTGCGCAGAACCTCCACTCGGCCTCCCGAAGGGGCGCTCAGATCAAAAGCTGAAGGCGAGCTAACGCTCGGCCTGATGAGTGGTGAGAAGCGGGTGGTGGGCGCGAGTCTGCTTGTGTAGGAGCCGGTTTGCCGGCGATGACGGCCTGACAACCAACCTGCTTCCACGACTGTACCCACCCCCTGTAGGAGCCGGCTAGCCGGCGATGGCGGTCTGACAGCCAACCTGCTTTCGCGGCTGTACCCACCCCCTGTAGGAGCCGGCTTGCCGGCGATGACGGCCTGACAACCAACCTGCTTCCACGGCTGTACCCACCCCCTGTAGGAGCCGGCTTGCCGGCGATGGCGGCCTGACAGCCAACCTGCTTTCGCGGCTGTACCCACCCCCTGTAGGAGCCGGCTTGCTGGCGATGACGGCCTGACAGCCGACCCGTTCTACGGGAACACCTGGCTTTGTACGTTTCCAGACCCATAAAAAAACCCGGCAAAAGCCGGGTTTTTTGACTGGCGTCGAGCTTAAGCGGTGAAGGTTTTGCCTTCGAACTGCTCAGCCACGAATTTCCAGTTGACCAGGTTCCAGAACGCTTCGACGTATTTCGGACGAACGTTGCGGTAGTCGATGTAGTAGGCGTGTTCCCAGACGTCGCAGGTCAGCAGCGGGGTGTCGCCGTTGGTCAGCGGGTTGCCGGCGCCGATGGTGCTGGCCAGGGCCAGGGAGCCGTCAGCCTTTTTCACCAGCCAGCCCCAACCGGAACCGAAGGTGCCGATGGAAGTCTTGCTGAATTCTTCCTTGAACTTGTCGAACGAACCGAAGGAAGCATTGATGGCTTCAGCCAGTGCGCCGGTTGGTTGACCGCCGGCGTTTGGCGCCAGGCAGTTCCAGTAGAAAGTGTGGTTCCAGACTTGAGCGGCGTTGTTGAAGATACCGCCCGAGGAAGACTTGACGATCTCTTCCAGGGTCTTGCCTTCGAACTCGGTGCCTGGCACCAGGTTGTTCAGGTTCACGACGTAGGTGTTGTGGTGCTTGTCGTGGTGGTATTCCAAGGTTTCCTTGGAAATGTGCGGCTGCAGGGCATCGTGTGCGTAAGGCAGCGGCGGCAATTCGAAAGCCATGATGATTCTCCTAATCAGGTCAGTTGCGGTGAGCGCAAGGCCGATCACGGGCGGCCAGACAAGCGCCGGGGAGTTTGTACTCTTTGCGGCGCATCGAACCGGATCATAGCACCGGGGGTGCGGCATAACCACGCAACAACTGTGTGGAATAGAGGTTCCAGAGCCATTTGGAATATCAGGTAGCGATGATCAGTTGGCCGGCTACAGCGAACATCATGATGGCCACCAACAAATCAAGGATCCGCCATGTGCTTGGTCGAGCCAGCCATGGCGCCAACCATGCGGCGCCCAGCGCCAACGTGAAAAACCAAAGCAGCGAAGCGCTGGCCGCGCCGACAACATAAGCCCCGGGCTCGGTTTGTTGCGCACCAAGGGAGCCAATCAGTAAAACGGTATCCAGATAAACATGCGGGTTGAGCAAGGTCACCGCCAGGGCGCTGAGCATCACCGCGCGCAGTGAACGGACCGTCTGGTTTTCACCCTGTTGCAGGCTTTGCTTCGAGCAGGCCCGGCGCAGCGCGAGGCTGCCGTACCACAGCAGAAACGCAGCGCCGCCCCAGCGAGCGATGGCCAGCAATGTCGGGTTTTGCGCCAGCACGGTCGCCAGACCGAATACACCGGCCGCCACCAGCAACGCGTCGCAGGTCACGCAGAGCGCTGCCACCGGCAGGTGGTGTTCACGTCGCAGGCTCTGGGCCAGCACAAACGCGTTCTGAGTGCCGATCGCCATAATCAGCCCCGCGGCCACCAACAGGCCGTTCACATAGCTTTGCCACATAAGTTTTACTCCGCGTTGGCTGCCAGATCCCGCAACACTTGCAGGGCGCGTTCGGCATCGGCCTGGCCGACGAATAAATGGTCGTGGTAGTAACCGGCGATCACGTTGCAACTGATCCCGGCCTGGCCCAGCGCGGTGGTGAACGCGGCGGTCAGGCCGACGGCTTCAAGGGCCGAATGCACGTTGAGGGTGATCCAGGCTGCGACGTAGTCGAAGCTGAAACCGGCCCGTTCTGCGTGGGAACGTTCCAGAATCACCGTCAGACCTTCCTGCTCGCGAAAGCTGCCGACAATCTCAAGGTTCGATGGCAATTGACCGTCCCGCAGGGTGCAGAACACGTATTCGCCAGCGTTGAGTTGCGGGCTCATGCTGCGTAGCAGTGTTGCCAGTGAAGTTTCGCCAGCCATGTCGGTAATCCTTGTTCAAGAGTTCTTGCCGCGCATTCTCTGCTGCTAACCTGTATAAGAAAAATCAATCATGCTGATCGCTCATTAGGAAAACTGATGTTCGACTATAAATTGCTTTCTGCGTTGGCCGCCGTGATCGAGCAGGCCGGTTTTGAACGTGCCGCAAAGGTGCTCGGCTTGTCGCAATCGGCGATCTCCCAGCGCATCAAACTGCTGGAAGCGCGGGTCGGCCAACCGGTGCTGGTGCGGATGGCGCGACCGGCGCCGACGGAAATCGGCCGGCGCTTGCTCAACCACGTGCAGCAGGTGCGCTTGCTGGAGCGGGACTTGCAAACGCTGGTGCCGGCGCTGGATGAAGAAGGCTTGCCGGAACGTCTGCGCATCGCACTGAACGCTGACAGCCTTGCCACCTGGTGGGCCGAGGCGGTCGGTGACTTTTGTGCCGAGCAACATTTGCTGCTCGACCTGGTGGTCGAAGACCAGACCGTCGGCCTCAAACGCATGCGTGCAGGCGAAGTGGCGGCGTGTGTCTGTGCCAGCGAACGTCCGGTGGCGGGTGCGCGCAGCGTCCTGTTGGGTGCCATGCGTTATCGCGCGCTGGCCAGCCCGGCGTTCATCGCCCGGCATTTTCCGCATGGCGTTCGCGCCGATCAGTTGTCGAAAACGCCGGCGCTGGTCTTTGGCCCGGACGATTTCCTACAGCATCGCTACCTCGCGTCCCTCGGCGTAGACGGCGGTTTCGAACACCATTTATGCCCGTCATCCGAAGGCTTCATTCGCCTGACGGAAGCCGGTCTCGGCTGGGGACTGGTGCCGGAATTGCAGGTGCGCGAGCAACTTGAGCGCGGCGTTCTGGTGGAGCTTTTGCCAGATAAGCCCATCGATGTGCCGCTGTACTGGCATCATTGGCGCAATGGCGGTCAGTTGCTGGGGTTGCTGACCGATCAATTGGTGCGCTCGTCGAAGCAATGGCTGGTGCCGTTGACCTGACCGGCAGCGTCAAGACCTCACGCACTACGCAAAACGAAATATTCGGAGCACTACATGAAGATTCTGGTCACCGGCGCAAGCGGCTTCATCGGCGGGCGCTTTGCGCGTTTCGCCCTGGAGCAGGGCCTGGACGTGCGGGTCAACGGTCGCCGGGCCGAAAGCGTCGAACATCTGGTGCGCCGTGGCGCCGAGTTCATTGCGGGCGACTTGAGTGACCCGCAACTGGCGCGCGATCTGTGTTCCGATGTCGAAGCCGTGGTGCATTGCGCCGGTGCTGTCGGCGTGTGGGGACGTTATCAGGACTTTCATCAAGGCAACGTGCAGGTCACCGAAAACGTGGTCGAAGCCTGCCTGAAGCAACGCGTGCGGCGACTGGTGCATTTGTCCTCGCCGTCGATCTACTTCGACGGCCGCGATCACCTCGGATTGACCGAAGAGCAGGTGCCCAAGCGCTTCAAGCATCCCTACGCCGCGACCAAATTCCTGGCCGAGCAAAAGGTCTTCGGCGCCCAGGAGTTCGGCCTCGAAACCCTGGCCCTGCGCCCGCGTTTCGTGACCGGTGCCGGTGACATGAGCATCTTCCCGCGACTGCTGAACATGCAACGCAAAGGTCGCCTGGCAATCATCGGAAACGGTTTGAACAAGGTCGATTTCACCAGCGTGCAAAACCTCAATGAAGCGTTGCTCAGCAGCTTGCTGGCCAGCGGTTCGGCCTTGGGCAAGGCCTACAACATCAGCAACGGCACGCCGATTCCGTTGTGGGACGTGGTCAATTACGTCATGCGCAAAATGGACGTCCCACAGGTGACCCGCTACCGTTCCTACGGCTTGGCCTATGCCGTGGCGGCGCTTAACGAGGGCGCGTGCAAGCTGTGGCCGGGTCGTCCAGAGCCGACCCTGTCGCGCCTGGGCATGCAAGTGATGAACAAAAATTTCACCCTGGACATCAGCCGCGCGCGGCATTATCTGGACTACGACCCGAAGGTCAGTCTCTGGACGGCCCTCGATGAATTCTGCGGCTGGTGGAAGGCTCAGGACATTCACTGACAAATCCCGTTACTGAACGCAGAGTGGGGTTCAGGGTCAATCGATGCGGCTGACGGGTTTATACTTCGCCCCATCAAGCCATCACCGCGTTCCACAAAGGTTGACTCAATGTCCATGCGTAACGATGCCAACGACGACTTCGACGATGTACCGAGCCTGCGTGCCGACAGCCTCGACGATGATGATTTTGTGCCCACCGCCCGCACCGCCGTGCATTCGCGCACGCCGCCGGTAGTCAAGGTCAGGGCGGCCAGCACCGGTCCGTTGTGGGCGCTGGTCGGCGCCTTGTTCTTTGCGTTCGCCGGCCTTGCGTGGTGGAGCTTTCAGCAGATCTCGCTGATGGAACAGCAACTGGTGGCGACCCAGGAAAGTTTCGCGCGTATCAGTGAGGATGCAGCGGGACGCTTGCAGGACATTTCCGGCAAGGTGGTCGCCAGTCAGACCAACGTCACCAGCGACAGCGAAGCGCTGAAACTGCAAATCAGGCAGCTGGAAAGCAAACTCCAGGACCAGAGCAAACAGCAGCAGGGCGTTGCCGGCCAGACGTCGGACCTGGACAAGCGTCTGGCGCAAATGACTGCGCAAACCGCCGATCTGGACAAGCGCCTGGCGCAAGCCACCGCCCAGAACACCGAGCACCAGACCGCCAACACGCAATTGCAGGCCCAGGTCAAAGCCCTGAGCAGCGAACTGGCCGCCCTGAAAAGCGCCCCGGCGGACACTGAAAAATTCGAAGCCCAGCTAAAAAGCCTCGGCGCCGACATCACCGCGCTGAAGAAACAAGGCAACCCGAGCGCCGCCATCGAACGCCTGGAACAAGACCTGATCGTGCTCAAAAGCGAGCAGGACAACCGCCCGGCTGCCGCGTCAGGCCCATCCAGTACCGCCGAGTTCGACGCCTTCCGTAGCCAGGTCACCCGCAACATCAACACACTTCAGGCGCAGATTCAGAATTTGCAGCAGCAGTTGCGGGCCAGGCCTTGAGGCTGAAGGCGCGGTAATGCGCTGCAATACCATTTTGCAGACTGCGGTTCGCTGAATATCCATACATACCCCATTGCCGTCTACGCTCTTCAAACACCGAAGAGAACGAGGGATGCGCAATGGGGTTTTTGCACAGGTTGGCCCTGCTGGGCGGGATGCTGTTGCTGTGCCTGGGGCAGGCGCAAGCCGCCGGGACCGAGAAGGACGACAGCCAGGCCGCCATCGCCTTGCTGGAAAAAGCCCTGGCCTATTACCACGACAATGGCGACAAGGCGTTCGCGGCCTTCAGTCGTCAGGGCGAGTTTGTCGACAAGGACCGCTACGTGTTTGTGCTCGATACCAAAGGCGTGATGCTCGCCAGCGGTGGGCCTTCTTCGGCGCTGATCGGGCGTGATGTGTCGGATGTGCTCGGGCCGGATTTGCAGAAGGCGTTCAAGGACGCATTGAAAGTGCCGGAGGGCAATGGCATTCAGCAAGCGGAATATCGCTGGCAGAACTGGTCCGACGGCAAGGTCGAACGCAAGCATGTGTTCTACCAACGGGTCGGCCAGCGGATTCTGGCGGTGGGTTACTACTTGCCACGGGCGTCGGCGGAGCAGGCGATGGCGTTGCTGAACAAAGCGGCGACCGATCTGGCCAAGGACGAGAAGGGCACGCTCACGTCGATCAACTCGCTCAAGGGCGGTTATTTGCAGGATGACTTGTATGTGTTCGTCATTGATCTGGATACCCAGCGTTACGTCGCCCACGGTACAAATCTGCGCTTGATCAATACCGATTTCGGCAAGATCAAGGACCCTGAAGGCAAACCGGTCGGTGAGCCGATCCTGGCGTTGATGGCCGGGCAGGATTATGGCGAATACGCGTATCGGTGGAAAAATCCGGTGACCGGCAAGGTCGAGGACAAGCATGCGTACCTGAAGAAGGTCGGGCATTTTCTGGTGGCTGTGGGGTATTACAGCCCTTGAATCTCTATCACATGGGATGACGTCTTCGCGGGCAAGCCTCGCTCCTACAGGTTTGCATGGCTCTTGTAGGAGCGAGGCTTGCCCGCGAAGGCCGCGACTCGGTTCAACTACCGAGCCTTGTCCTCCCGCCCACGCAACACCCGGTTCGGCATGGCGATCGCCGCCGCCAACCCAAGCAACGACACCGCCGCACTGACCATCAACAAATGCCGGAAGGTCAGCAGCAGCTCGGCGCGCAAGGCGTTCTGCGCATCCCCCGGCGCGGCGTTCAGGCCGTCCAGCAAAACGTTCCCGGAGCTGCCCTCGGCAATCAGCGTCGAACCTGCCAGATGGGCGAAACTCGAGTCTTGCAGCAATGCCAGCAACAACGCCGACATCAACGCCACGCCCACCGCGCCGCCCAGGGAGCGGAACAGGTTGGTGGTGCTGGTCGCCACGCCGATGTCCCGTTGTTCCACCGAGTTCTGCGTCCCGACCAATGACGTCGGGAACTGCATACCGGAGGCGATCCCGCTGAGCACCATGAACAGACTGCTGAGCACCACCGCCTGTGGCGGGCTGAACGCCATCCCGAGGATCGAGATCGGCATGAGGAGGGCGCCCGCGAGAATCATCGGTTTATAGCGCCCGGTCACCGAGGTTCGGCGCCCGGCGAAATACGCGCCGATCGGCAAACCCATGGCCAGTGGCAACAGGTGCAGCGCGGCACTGTCGGCCCCGGCGCCGGTCACGCTCTGGAAGCGCAACGGCATCAGCACAATCAACGAAATCGCCTGGAAACTGGTGAAGAAAATCGTGCACCAGCACAGGATCGCATTGCGGTTGGCGAACAGGTGCATCGGCAGCAACGGCTCCCGTGCACGGCGCTCATGCCCGACGAACAACGCCAGGACCACCACCGCACAACCCAGCAAACCCAGCACCTCGGTGCTGCGCCACGAATGCCCCTGGCCGACCTGAGTAATGCCGAGCAACAAGGCGGTCAAACCGATGATCATCAACACGGTGCCGAGGTAATCGATGATCGGTTTGCGCTGCGGCACCGGGAGCCCGACCAGGGTGTGACGGGCGACCAGCCAGGCGCCAAGGCCCAGCGGCAGGTTGATCAGGAACACCCAGCGCCAGGACAGGTATTCGGTCATGTAACCGCCGAGTACCGGGCCGGCGACGCTGGCCACCGCGTACATGCTGCTGAAATAGCCTTGATAACGACCGCGTTCGCGAGGCGGCACGATGTCGCCGATGATCGCCTGGCTGACCGAAATCATCCCGCCGGCGCCAATGCCCTGAAGAATCCGCGCCAGCACCAGTTGCTCCATGCTCTGGGCCATGCCGCAGAAGAACGAAGCAATCGTGAACAGCCCCATGCCGAACAGCATCAACTTGCGCCGACCGTACAGGTCGCCGAGTTTGCCGTAGATCGGCACGGCCACGGTCATCGCCACCATGTAGCCGGAAATCACCCAGGCCAACAAGCTGACGTCCTTGAACTGCGCGGAGATGGCGGGCATCGATACAGCGACGATCGTCTGATCCAGCGCCCCGAGAAAGATGGCCAGCATCAGGGCGATCAGCACGCTCCGGATGGCCGGTTTGGGCGTTTCAGGCTGGTTGAGATTGGTCACGGGAGAACCTGCGGGCAGTGAGGGTCCCGCAGGAGGCAAGGGCGAGCGGGGATGCTCGCCAGTGTAAGTCGGTAGCAGGCTATTCGATAGCCTCATAAGGAAGCCCGACGTAATTTTCTGCAATGGTTTTCCGACCCGCCTCGGAGTCCACGAAGTAATCGAGCTCCGACTCGCTGATGCGCTGGCTGAACGCATCGTGATCGTCAAAGCGGTGCAACATCGAGGTCATCCACCAGGAAAATCGTTCGGCTTTCCAGACCCTGCGCAGGCAGACCTCCGAGTATTTCTCCAGCAAATCGACACGGCCTTCGCGGTAAACCTTCAGCAGGATATTGAACAACGTACTGACGTCGCTGGCCGCCAGGTTCAGGCCTTTGGCGCCGGTCGGCGGGACGATGTGCGCCGCGTCGCCGACCAGAAACATCCGCCCGTATTGCATCGGTTCGACCACGAAACTGCGCAACGGCGCGATGCTTTTTTCGATGGACGGCCCGGTCACCAAAGACTCGGCCAGCGCAGCAGGCAGCCGGGATTTGAGCTCATCCCAGAAGCGTTGATCGGACCAATTCTCGACAGCCTCGTCGGCAGGCACCTGAAGGTAATACCGGGTGCGAGTCGCCGAGCGCATGCTGCACAGGGCAAAACCGCGCTCGTGACGGGCGTAGACCAACTCATCGTGAACCGGTGGCGTGTCGGCAAGAATCCCCAGCCAGCCGAACGGATAAACCCGTTCGAACACCTTCAGGTTCTCGGCGGGAATCGATTGCCGCGCTACACCATGGAAACCGTCGCAACCGGCGATGTAGTCGCAATCGAGCCGATTCGTTTCGCCGTCCTTTTCGAACGTCACGAACGCTTCATCGGTTTTCATGCCGTGAGGCACGACGTTGCCGGCTTCATAGATCGTCTGCGCGCCGGCCTCCCGACGAGCGGCCATCAGGTCGCGAGTGACCTCGGTTTGCCCGTAGATCATCACGGTTTTGCCCCCGGTCAGGGCGTGCAGATCGATGTGCACCTGGCGCCCGTCGAGGGCCAGTTCGAAGCCGCCGTGAACCAGTCCTTCGGCGTCCATGCGCTGGCCAACGCCGGCCTGACGCAGCAGCTCTACCATGCCTTGTTCGAGGACACCGGCACGGATTCGCCCGAGCACATAGTCCGGGGTCTGGCGTTCGAGAATGAGGGTGTCGATACCGGCGTTGTGCAGCAATTGGCCGAGCAGCAAACCGGAGGGGCCGGCGCCAATGATGGCGACTTGGGTTTTCAGTGTTTTCATTGTTTTTATGACTCGCAAGCTCCACACGACCTGCGTCGGTGAATTATTTTTATGGATCGAGTGCTTGCATTTTTCACTTGCGGGTCTGTCAATTGAAGGTGAAAACTGAGCCGATAGCTGTACTTTCTGCCAATCGGTGCGATTATCGCCCGTCACTTCCCGAGGCCTGGATTGAAGTTATGAACAAGCCTGCCCTGCCTTCGATACCGGTGTTCAAGCTCTACGGTGAAAGCCTGGACTGGCCGACCCCGGACTTGCTGCACTGTGAAACCATTTCCAAACGCAGCCGCGAACACCAGTGGGAAATCAAACCCCATCGCCACGCCGATTTATGCCAATTACTCTTCGTGTTCAAAGGTCAGGCAGAGCTTGAAATCGAAGGCAAACGTACGCAATTGGGCGAACCGGCGATCCTGGTTCTGCCGCCGTTATCGGTGCACGGTTATCGTTTTTCCGAGGATGTCGAAGGCTTTGTCGTGACCCTCGCCGCGCCGCTGGTCGCCCATCTTCAGGCGCAACTGGGCAACTCGGTGAATGCTCTGGCCCAGGCCGAAAGTTATCCGGCCGGCAACGACAGCGAGTACCTCAACAGTCTGTTTTCTGCGCTGCAAACCGAATACACCGGTCATCAACCGGCCCGGGAAATGCTCATGCATTCGCTGGTCAGCGTGATCATGGTGTGGGTCAGCCGGCAGGCGTTGCAGCGTCGCTCGGCCAGTCAGCGTCCGCAACGTGCGCGGGAATACCTCAACGGGTTTATCCAACTGGTGGAAGAGACGTATCGCCAGCACGTCAAGGTCGAAGACCTGGCGCATCGGCTGGGGATTTCGGTGTCGCACCTCAACGGCACGTGCCGTGAATTGGCGGGACAACCGGCGTTGCAGATCATGCACGAGCGGCAATTGCTGGAGGCCAAGCGTTTGCTGACCTACACCAGCATGACCATTTATGAAATGTCCGATGTGTTGGGGTTTTCCGATCCGACCAACTTCACGCGCCTGTTCCGGCGTCGTGTGGGGATCTCACCCAAGGCGTTTCGCGACCGCTTGAAGGCCGATCAGGACAACGAGGCCTGATCCCCTTCATCACCGGAGGGCGTTGAGGGTCGCGTTGTGGGGAATGCAGCGCTCGAAGTTGCAGCTCGCGTACTCACGGGGCAGGTTTCGCAATTGCTCAACGCGCCACGCCGCGGTGCCGTACAGCGCCAGCGTCACCGCGCAGGTGATGAAAATGGCGAGGTATCTTCTTGTTTTCGTGTTCATGGCGTTGACCTCTGAACGAATACCCTTCGGTACTAAGTTCAGCATAGGTCAGCGGCAGTGAGTTGCCAGTCATGCATTACCCCCTGTAGGAGCCAGCTTGCTGGCGATGAACGTAAAGGCACCGCGTTCATCCGGTAAGCCCGCGTTATCGTTAACGACCATCGCCGGCAAGCCGGCTCCTACAGGGGGGCGTATCTACAATCCTGCATCCCACTCTGGTTCTTCCGGAAACCTGAGCACCAGAAAATCCAGCACGCTGCGCAATGCCGCCGGCATGTGCTTGCGTGAGGCATACACCGCGTAGATGTTCATCTGGCGCGGTTCGGCCTGGGGCAGCAGGCGGATCAGTTCGCCGCTGTGGATATGCACACCCGCCTGATAACTCGGCAACATAGCCACCCCGGCACCAGCGATTGTTGCGCGCAGCAGGGTGCTCGCTTCGTTGGCGCTGATGTTGCCCTGCACCGGCACCGAGACCGGTTCGCCGTCCTGCTCGAAATGCCACAGGCTTTTGCCGAAGTAGGAGTGGGTCAGGCAGTTGTGCTGGCTCAGGTCTTCCACCCGCATTGGCGTCGGGTGTTCCTGCAGGTAAGCGGGGGCGGCGCAGATCACCGAGCGGCAGACCGTCAGCCGCCGCGCAATGAGGTTCGGGTCCAGGTCATTGCTGGTGCGAATCGCCAGATCGATGCGCTCATCCACCAGGTTCACCGTGCGGTCGAGCATCTGCAGGTCGATGCTGACGCCGGGGTAACGTTTGACGTAGGCGGCCATCGCATCCGCCAATTGCGCCTGGCCGAACGAGGTGCTGACGCTGATCCGCAGCAGGCCGCGCGGCGCATCGTCCGGCTCGCTGACGGCGGCCTGCATGTCCGTGGACAGGTCGAGCATCTGCCGACAGCGCGGCAGGATTTCACTGCCGGCGGCGGTCAGGCTCAATTTACGCGTGGTGCGATGCATCAGGCGCGCGCCAACCCAGTCTTCCAGTTCCGCCAGATACCGCGAAACCACCGGCCGCGACAGGTCCAGGTGGTCGGCGGCGGCCGACTGGCTGCCGAGGTCGACCACCGTGACGAATACGCGCATTGCTTGTAGACGATCCATGATTTGCCCGCTTTCAGAAACAAACTATGTCTAAGCATCGCATTTTTTGTAATGAATAAGGCAACTAAGCTCTGTCCATATTCTGTAGGAGCCGGCTTGCTGCGGGCGGTGTTGATAACGCGTAGTTCCTGGATAAACGCGGCGTCTTCAAATCCATCGCCAGCAAGCCGGCTCCTACACAAAGGGCGTCTATCAAACAACGGAGCAACAGATGATCGGTTTCAACCTCAAGCGTATTTTGCTGGCCACGGCCACCCTCGGTTTCGCGGCCCAAGCGGCGGCATCGACGCTGACGCTGGATGTTTACAACCCCGGCGAGAAAGCGATCTTCCCGGTGACGTCGGTGCTGGTCAGCGGCGAGAAAGACGCGATTCTGGTGGACGCGCAATTCGGCAAATCCCAGGCCGAGCAAGTGGTGGAAAAAATCCGCGCCAGCGGCAAGCAACTGACCACCATCTATATCAGCCACGGTGACCCGGATTACTACTTCGGCCTCGACACCCTGACCGCCGCGTTCCCCAACGCCAAGGTGCTCGCCTCGCAACCGACCGTGGACCACATCAAGCAAACCGTCGACGGCAAACTGGCGTTCTGGGGGCCGAAAATGGGTGCCGACGTGCCGGCCAAAACCATGGTGCCGGACGTACTCAAGGGCGACAGCCTGATGCTCGAAGGGCAGAAGTTGCAGGTGGTAGGTCTTGAGGGCAAGCAACCGGATCGCACCTTTGTGTGGATCCCGTCGATCAAGGCAGTGGTCGGTGGCGTGGTCGTCGCAGAAAACATTCACGTGTGGATGGCCGATACCCAAACCGCGCAGTCCCACGCTGACTGGCTGGCTACGCTGCACTCCATCGAAACCCTGAAACCGCACACCCTCGTGCCGGGTCACTACCTTGGCAAAAGTGCCCGCTCCCTGGCCGCGGTGCAGTTCACCGCGGATTACATCAAAGCCTTCGACGAAGAAACCGCCAAGGCCAAAGACGCCGCCGCGCTGATCGCCGCGATGAAAAAACGCTACCCGAAACTGGGCGAAGAAAGCTCGCTGGAGCTGAGCGCCAAAGTCGCCAAGGGCGAGATGAAGTGGTAACCCGATTCACCCACTCACACTGATCCACACTGGAGAACGTCATGAGCAACATCGCAATCATCGGTGCCACCGGCCGTGCCGGCAGCCAACTGTTGGAAGAAGCCCTGCGTCGTGGTCATAGCGTTACGGCCATCGCGCGCGATACGTCGAAAATCGGCCAGCGTGCCGGGGTGGTCAGCAAGAATGTCGACGTGCTGGATGGCGACGCCTTGCAAGCCGCTGTGACGGGGCATGATGTGGTTATCAGCGCGGCACATTTCGCCACGATTCCCGCCGCTGCCGTTGTGATGCCGGTGAAGAACGCCGGGGTGAAACGTCTGCTGGTGGTGGGCGGTGCCGGTTCGCTGTTGCTGCCGGACGGCACCCGCGTCATCGACAGCGAAGGCTTCCCTGCGGAATACAAGGCAGAGGCCAGTGCCGGTGCGTTGTTTCTCGAAAACCTGCGCAAGGAACAGGAACTGGACTGGACCTTCTTGTCGCCCTCGGCGGAGTTTGTCGAAGGTGAGCGTACGGGCACGTTCCGGGTTGGCAAGGATGATTTGCTGGTGAGCGGGGCGGGGCGCAGCTGGATTACGTTTGCTGATTATGCGATTGCGATGTTGGATGAAGTGGAAGCGCCGAAGCACTCCCGTCAGCGGTTTACTGTCGGGTATTGATGGCGCGGCTTAAACCTTCGCCGGCAAGCCGGCTCCTACAGGGGGTGATATGAACCTTGTAGGAGCCGGCTTGCCGGCGATGCTTTTGGGCCTTCACCGACTCTGCGCCTGCTCCACCAACCACCCCATCAATTCGCGCAACTTCGGCGAAGGTGCAGGTTTCTCCGGGAATACCAGGTAATACGCCAACCCGGTTTTCACCTTCAATTCAAACGGCATGACCAGCCGCCCGGCACTCAGGTCATCGCCAATCAACGACCAATCGCCAATCGCCACACCTGTCCCCTGAGACGCCATCGACATCGCCAGGTCCAGGGTTTCGAAATGCTGACCCTTGCTGACATTGCTCAGTTGAAGATCCGCCGCTTTCAGCCAGGCATTCCAGTCGCGCTCATCCCGCGTCGGGTGCAGCAGCAAGTGCTGTTGCAGATCCGCCGGTGACTGCAAGGCCTGTGGCCCTTCCAGCATCGGTCGCGAACACACCGGCGTCAGTTGCTCATCGAACAGCAGATAAGACGTCAGCGCGTTGTCCGGCGGCGCGCCATACATCACCGCCGCATCGAATTGCTCGCGATGAAAATCCACACCGTGCTTGACCGTGGTGGTCAGCTCCACCGGCACATCCGGACGCTCCCGCTGCCACTGCAACAGGCGCGGCAACAACCAGCGCATCACACAGGTCGGCGCCTTGAGTTGCAGGGTTTCGCGCTTCTCGCCGATCTGCTCCACCGCCTCGTCGATCAAGCCGAAAATCTGCTGCACCCGTGGCAGCCACTCCCGTCCTTCAACCGTCAAATCCAGGCCGCGGGCCTGGCGAATGAACAGCTCATAACCCAAATGTTCTTCCAGCCCGGCGATCTGTCGACTCACCGCGCCCTGGGTGATGAACAGCTGTTCGGCGGCACGGGTGAAGTTGCAGCACTGCGCGGTAATCAGAAAAGTGTGCAGCGCCGGCAGGGGAGGCAATCGTTTCATTGGGATCCAAGGTATGACGTGAGGACATGGCTAGTATGACTTTTTATCCATTGTTGCGGCTACGTGTCGCCCGTTCCAATGAGGCCATCCCTGGACCTGCCCGCTCATCATAAACACTGCGCAGGCCCGGCGTCTCAAACGAACAAAAAGGGCAAAAGACATGGCGACGTGCGGCGAAGTATTGGTCAAGTTACTCGAAGATTACGGGGTTGAGCAGGTATTCGGCATCCCTGGGGTTCACACCGTGGAGCTGTATCGCGGGCTGGCCCGTTCGAGCATCAACCACGTCACTCCGCGTCACGAACAGGGCGCCGGTTTCATGGCCGACGGTTATGCACGCACCAGCGGCAAACCGGGTGTGTGCTTCATCATCACCGGCCCGGGCATGACCAACATCACCACCGCGATGGGCCAGGCCTACGCCGATTCGATCCCGATGCTGGTGATCTCCAGCGTGCAGACACGCAGCCAGTTGGGCGGTGGTCGCGGCAAGCTCCACGAGCTGCCGAACCAGAGCGCATTGGTCGGCGGCGTGGCGGCGTTCTCCCACACCCTGATGTCGGCGTCCGAATTGCCGGGCGTGTTGGCCCGCGCTTTCGCGCTGTTCCAGGCCGGTCGTCCGCGTCCTGTTCACATCGAAATCCCACTGGACGTTCTGGTTGAAGAAGCCGACGACCTGCTCAGCAGCCTGCCGGTCAATATCGACCGCGCCGGTGCTTCGCCAAGCGCGATCAGCCGCATGACCGAACTGCTCGCCGGCGCCAAGCGTCCCTTGATTCTCGCTGGTGGCGGTGCCATCGATGCCGCTGCGGAATTGACTGAACTGGCTGAATTGTTGGACGCGCCAGTGGCGCTGACCATCAACGCCAAAGGCATGCTCGAATCCAGCCATCCGTTGTTGATCGGTTCGACCCAGAGCCTGGTCGCGACTCGCGCCCTGGTTGCCGAGGCCGATGTGGTTCTGGCCATCGGCACCGAGCTGGCCGAGACCGACTACGACGTCACTTTCGCCGGTGGTTTCGAAATTCCCGGCAAGCTGCTGCGCGTTGATATCGACCCGGACCAGACCGTGCGCAACTACCCGCCGCACATCGCACTGGTAGCCGATTCGCGCAACGCTGCCCAAGCCTTGCTGAGCGCGCTGTCCCACAAATCGCTGGCCGAGCGCCGCAACGATTGGGGCCAGGTCCGCGCCGCACGTCTGCGCGAAGACCTCGCCGCCACTTGGGACGCGCCGACTCTGGCCCAGACCCGTTTCCTCGAAACCGTCCTGCACGAATTGCCGAACGCGGTGTTTGTCGGCGATTCGACCCAACCGGTGTACACCGGCAACCTGACCTTCAACCCGGAGCGTCCGCGCCGCTGGTTCAACTCGTCCACCGGCTACGGCACCCTCGGTTATGCCTTGCCGGCAGCGATTGGCGCCTGGCTCGGCGGTAGCGTTGAAAACGGCGCGCGTCCTCCGGTGGTGTGCCTGATCGGCGACGGTGGCCTGCAATTCACCCTGCCGGAACTGGCCAGCGCCGTTGAAGCGCGTACCCCGGTGATCGTCCTGCTGTGGAACAACCAGGGCTACGAAGAGATCAAGAAATACATGGTCAACCGCGCCATCGAGCCGGTCGGCGTAGACATCTACACCCCGGATTTCATCGGTGTCGCCAAGGCATTGGGCTGTGCGGCTGAAGCGGTCAGCGGTGTTGAACAACTGCGCAGCGCCTTGCGTGTAGCCACCGATCGCCAAGGCCCGACCCTGATTGAAATCGATCAGACTCTGTGGATGCAGGCGGTGTCGAAATGACTTTCCCCACCACTCTTGATGGTCTGTTCATCGACGGTAAATGGTCGGCGGGCAGCGAACACCTGCGCGTGATCAACCCGGCCACCGAAGCGTTGCTGACCACCGTGAATGGCGGCGATGCACACGCCGTCGATCAAGCCGCAAATGCAGCCACCGAAGCCTTCAAGGCCTGGTCGCAAACCACCGGCGCCGAGCGCGGTGCCATCCTGCGCAAAATCGCTGCGGGCGTGCAGGCCGGTCGCGACAAGTTGATGCACTTGCAGTCGAGCAACAACGGCAAACCGTTGTTCGAAGCGGCCATCGACGTCGATGACGTGATCGCTACTTTCGAGTACTACGCAGGCCTGGCCGAAGGCCTCGACGCCAAACAGGACAGCAACGTCGAGCTGCCCACCGACGACTTCAGCGCCCGTGTGCGCCGTGAGCCGTGTGGTGTGGTCGGCCTGATCGTGCCGTGGAATTTCCCGATGGTCACCACCGCCTGGAAACTCGCCCCGGCCCTGGCCGCCGGTTGCTGCGTGGTGCTCAAGCCTTCCGAAGTGACGCCGCTGCCGGAGCTGGAACTGGCGGCGATCATCGCCGAGGCCGGTTTGCCGAAGGGTGTGTTCAACGTGGTCTGCGGCACCGGTCTGGCGGTCGGCGCGCCGATGTCGGCGGACCCGCGCATCGCCAAGATTTCCTTCACTGGCAGCAACGCGGTCGGCGTGCAGGTGATGCAGCGCGCCGCAGAAACCGTGAAGGGCGTGAGCCTGGAACTGGGCGGCAAATCCTCGCTGCTGGTGCTGGCTGATGCCGACATCGAGCTGGCCGTGGAAGTGGCCTGTGGCGGTGGTTTCTTCAACGCCGGGCAGATGTGTTCCGCCACCAGCCGCGTGCTGGTCGCCGATGAACTGGCCGACGAATTCCTCCTGCGCCTGAAGGCGCGTACTGAAGCCATCCGCGTGGCCGACCCGTTCGACCCGAACGTGGAAATGGGCGCACTGGTCAATCAGGCGCAATACCAACGCGTGCTCGGCCACATCGATCGCGGTTTGAGTGCTGGCGCCAAGCTGATCTGCGGCGGCAATCGCCCCGCAGACTTGCCGCGCGGTTATTTTTTGCAGCCGACGATTTTCACCGAAGTGCCCCTCGACAGTGCGCTGTGGTGTGAAGAGATTTTCGGCCCGGTGATCTGCGTGCGCAGTTTCGCCACCGAAGCCGAGGCGATTGCCCTGGCCAACGACAGCCAGTTCGGCTTGGTGGCCAGCGTGGTGACGCGCAACGCCGAGGCGGCGGATCGGGTTGCCAACGCCTTGCAGGCGGGGCTTGTGTGGATCAACGCGCCGCAAGTGATCTTCCCGCAGACCGCCTGGGGCGGCTACAAGCAGAGCAGCATCGGCCGCGAATTGGGGCCATGGGGCTTGCAGGCTTTCCAGGAAATCAAACACGTGATTCGCGCCGTCTGACGCGTATCTCTGTAGGAGCGAGCCTGCTCGCGATGGACGTCAACGATAACGCGGGGAGTCAGAAAACCCGCGTCGTTCATGCACTTTTCGCGAGCAGGCTCGCTCCTACATGAGGCATGCGCTGGCGTCATGGCTTCAATGAATTTTTATCGATAGTCAGGTGTTTTACACGACCTCAGGATGAACTCACTGGTTCAGCCAAGCCCCCGAAAATACGGGGGATAACACTGATCCGGCCGCGCGGATGCAACAGTTTCGACCTGCCTTATACCTACAAAAACAAAGGGAGTCCGTAATGGGCGAGCATGATCTGAACAGACGTCAATTCATCAAAACCGTAGGCGTGGCCTCGGTTGCCGCGGCAGCCATGAGCTTGCCCTTCGTCAAGGCCAATGCCAGCGACACGCGCTTCCAGGGCAAGACCCTGCGCCTGCTGACCTGGTCCGATGACACAGGCCTGGCGGCACTGCGCAACATCGCCGCAACGTTCGAAGACAAGTACGGCTGCAAGGTCATCGCTGACCGCACCGGCAGTACTTCGGAAATGGTCGCCAAACTCAAGGCCGGCGGTGATCGTCCGCAATACGACATCATCACCCTGGCTGGCGTTGGCGCCGAAGGTCTGGCCGCCGCCAACCTGCTGGAAAAACCCGACCTCAACCGTATTCCCAACCTGGTGGATGTCCCGGAGAAATACCGCACCGGCGCCAATGGCCACGGGATCGGTTACCTGCTCTGGTGCAACAGCCTGGTCTACAGCACCCGTACCATCAAGGAAGCACCGGACAGTTATGCCGCCCTGTGGGACGCGGAGCTGTCGCCGAACATCTTCCTGCCGCCGCCGAACTGGACCGAAGCGATGGACCTGATCATCATCGCCGCCAAACTGGCCGGTGGTGACGAACACAACATCGAACCCGGCTTCAAGAAACTCGCCGAGCTGAAGGATCGTGTGGTGACCCTGGGTGAAAACCCGAACCAGATCGCCGAGCTGTTCCGCACCGGTTCCCTGGACATGGGCGGCTTGTACGCACCGGCCTTCTTCCCGAAACAGATCCGCGATCCGGCCTACGGCCTGGGTGCCACGTTCGGCATGAAAGAAGGTTTCTACACCGACCTGATGCTGTCGGTGATGCCGAAAAACCGTCCGGGCGATACCGACCTGACCTACGCGTTCATCAACCACTCTCTGGACCCGCTGGTGCAGGGCAAGATGGCTGAGGACATTTACAACGGCCCGGTCAACGCCAAGGCGATCATCTCCGCCGAAGCGCGCAAGAGCCCGTACATCCTCACGCCTGAGCAGATTGCCGAGAAGGCGATCATGCACGACAACGCCTTCCTGGCCTCCGTGCATGACCAATGGATTCGTCGCTACACGGAAATCTTTTCTTCCTGATCGAGTGGCGAACACAGGCCTTCCAAACGCCGTAACCCCCTGTAGGAGCGAGCCTGCTCGCGATGGTGTGTCAGCCACATCAGTGTCGACTGACACACCATCGCGAGCAGGCTCACTCCTACAGGGATCTTCAGTGGTTGAAGATCCTGTGTTTGCCAGCTGCTTTCCATTGACGAGACCCTTGCTATGGAACACCAACCTCTGACTCATCCGGTCGATGCAGCTCCTGTGCGCGCCAATCGGGGTGTTTCGCCGACGACCCGCGCCTGGTTTTTTCTGACGCCGTCGATGCTGTTTCTCGGCGTGCTGATTGCCGCCAGCCTGCTGGTGCTGCGCATGAGCGTCGGCACCAAAGGCGCGGAATGGACCGGGTTCAGCCTGGCCAGTTACGCCCAATTGCTGGAACCGTATTACCTCAAATCCTTGCTGCTGACCTTGCGCCTGGCGCTGATCAGCGCAGTGATCGCCGTGGTGCTGGCGATCCCGGTGGCCTACACCATGTCGCGCCTGACGTCGCCGTTTGTGCGCAGGATCTTCCTCGCTGCGGTGCTGCTGCCATTGCTGGTCAACCTGCTGCTGCAAAGCTACGGCTGGCTGGTGATTCTCGGCCCGGGCGGCATGCTCAATCAGGCACTGATGGGCCTGGGCCTGATCAAGCGCCCGATCATGTTGCTGTACAACCAGAACGGCGTGTTGATGGGCCTGGTGCAAACCGCGTTCCCGTTGGCCGTGCTGCCGATTGCCAGCGCCATGCGCGGCGTCGCCCGCACTTACGAAGAGGCCGCCGCCACACTGGGCGCCAGTCGCTTTCAGGTGTTCCGCCAGGTGGTTCTGCCGATGAGTTTTCCGGGGATCATCACCGGCGCGACACTGGTTTTCGCTTACAACGCCAGCAGCTTCGTGGTGCCGTTGTTGCTGGGTGGCCGACGCGTGCCGATGCTGGCGGTGATGGTCCATGACCAGATCGCCCCGCTGATGAACTGGCCCGCCGCGTCCGCCGCCGGTGTGGTGCTGATTGTCACCACGCTCGCGATCATGACTTTGTCCGAATACATCACTGGCCGTCGTCGGCGCATGCTGGAGGCTTCGCAATGAGCTCTGTGATCAAGAAGCGTTATTCGCTGCTGCCAGGCGAAACCGGCAAGTTTGCCGGCATCCTCTCGGGGTTCATTTTGCTTCTGGCGGTGTTGCCGATCCTGACCATGATCGTCATGTCGTTCAGTGGTTCGTCGAACCTCGACTTCCCGCCGAGCAGCTACAGCCTGCAATGGTACAAGGCCGCCTGGCACACCTTCGTGTCGCCGGACGCGAGTGATGTGCTGAGCCTCGGTAAAGCCATGACCACCAGCCTGATGGTGTCGTGCCTGACCATGGTTTTCGCCACGATCATCGCGGTGCCGGCGGCTTATGCGCTGACCCGTTGCGAGTTCCGTGGCAAAGCGGTGGCGCTGCAACTGATGTCGCTGCCGCTGGTGTTTCCGATGGTGGTATTGGGCCTGGCATTGCTGCTGGTGTTCGACAGCCTGCCGTTCCAGATGACCACCTCGCGGCTGGTAATCGCCCACGTGATCCTGGCGCTGCCGTTCGTGGTGAAAAACTGCACGGCGGCAATGCTCTCCATCGGCAGCGAAGTCGAAGAGGCCGCGCAAATGCTCGGTGCTTCGCCAACGCGGGCGATCATCGATGTGGTGGTGCCGCTGATGAAATCGGGGATTCTGGCGGGGATGCTGTTGGCGTTCATCGTCTCGTTCAACGAATTCACCGTGACCTATTTCCTTTACACCATCGACGTGATGACCGTGCCGATCTGGATGTACAGCCGCACCGTGTCGTCGCTCGACCCTACCGTATTTTCGTTTGCCGTGCTGATCGTGCTGATCGACTTCGTCCTGATCTGGGCGTTGGAGAAGCTGGTCGGTGAAGGTGGCGTTTCGTTCTGATTCTTGAGGTGATTTATGTCTGGTCTGATTCTGGAAAACGTCGAGAAACATTACGGCTCGGCCTGCGCGGTAAAGGATGTGAACCTGCATTTGCCGGAAGGCAAACTGGTGTGTTTCCTCGGCCCTTCGGGCTGCGGTAAAACCACCTTGCTGCGGATGATCGCCGGCCTCGAAACCTTGACCGGCGGCGAGATTCGCCTGGACGGTGAAGACATCGGCCAAACCCCGGCGCATCTGCGTAATTTCGGCATGGTGTTTCAATCGTTGGCGCTGTTTCCGCACATGACCGTTGGGGAAAACATCGCCTATCCGTTGAAACTGCGCGGGGTCAGCAAGGCTGATCAGCACAAGCGCGTAGTGGAGTTGCTGGAACTGATTCAGTTGCAGGAAATGATTGACCGCCCGGTGGCGAAGCTGTCTGGCGGTCAACGTCAGCGTGTGGCGATTGCCCGGGCGATTGCCAACCACCCGAAAATCCTCCTGCTGGACGAACCGCTGTCGGCGCTGGACGCCAAGCTGCGCGAGTCGATGCAGGTGGAAATCCGTCAGCTGCAACAACGCCTGAACATCACCACCATCATGGTCACCCACGACCAGCGTGAGGCGATGACCATGGCCGATATCGTCGTGGTGCTGGGTGAGCATCGCGTGCAGCAGGTCGGCACGCCGATCGAGATCTATCGTCATCCGGCCAACGAGTTTGTCGCGGACTTCATCGGTTCGGGCAACATCTTCCCGGCGACCGCGCTGGGTAACGGCCAGGTCAGCCTGCCGGGGGGCGATGCGCTGCAAGTGCCGATCTGCACGAGCATTGCGGCGGGAGAGAGGGTCAAGATGCTGATCCGCCCTGAGGACCTGCAACTGTCGCATCCGCAGGCGACGGCGGGGAATCGTTTGTTGGGCACCGTGACGTTCGTGCGTGATATCGGCGCGACGATCGAGACGACCGTGGAGTGTTCCGGGGTGTCGTTTACCGCGTTGAGCACGCCGTGCCAGGGGTTTGGGTTGAGCATTGGCAACCCGGTGTCGGTGACGTTGCCGGCCGAGGCTTGCCGAGTACTCGGCGCGTAAAAAGCGCACCCCCTGTAGGAGCGAGGCTTGCCCGCGAAGAAGGCAGCGCGGTACTTCTGGAAAACTGCGTTATCGTTCTTCGCGGGCAAGCCTCGCTCCTACAAATGTGCGGTTGAATTCGGCTAAACCGTCAACCGCAACCGCGCCAGATCCCGCAGCGGCGGCGCCCCGAACAACCGGCTGTACTCCCGGCTGAACTGCGACGGGCTTTCATACCCGACGCGATACCCCGCCGCCGACGCTTCCAGCCCTTCGGCCAGCATCAACCGCCGCGCTTCCTGCAAGCGCAGTTGCTTCTGATACTGCAACGGACTCATCGCCGTCATCGCCTTGAACCGGTGATGCAAGGTCGACACGCTCAGATTCACTTCCTTGGCCAGATCATCAATGCGCAGCGGTTGCTCATAATTGCCGTTGAGCCATTTGATCGCCTGGCTGATGCGGTGGCTCTGGCTGTTGGCAATCGCGATCTCATATAAGCGATGGCCCTGCTGACTGCGCAGCAACCGATAGAGAATCTCCCGGCGAATCAACGGTGCGAGCATGGCGATGTCTTTCGGCGTGTCCAGCAATCGCGCCAGGCGCAACACCGCGTCGAGCATCGCGGTGTCGATCCGTTCGACATACAAACCGCGACCGGTGGGGCGGGTCGGCACGCCCAAAGGGCCGGCGTCGGCTATCAGTGCGGTGATTTCCGCCGGATCAATGTCCAGCCGCACCGAGAGGATCGGTTCTTCAGAGGTGACGTTCACTATCCGCCCGCTCAGGGGCATGGAGACCGATACCACCAGGTAATTCAGCGGGTCGTAATTGAAGTATTCGTCGGCCAGTCTGACCTCTTTGCGCCCCTGCGCCATGATGCACAACGCCGGTTGCGCCAGCACCGGGGCGAATTCATGGGACTGGCTGTGTTTGCCCATGAACAGCGAGGCGACGGCAGTGGCATAAGTGCCATCCTCCATCGTGTTGCGACGGATGATAGCGGCCAGTTCCGCGCGCTGTTTCTCCATGTCGGCGTCCAGCGGGGCTTGAAAGTGATCGAGCGACGACATGCAGGGCATCCTCGGCGAAGCAATGGGAATGAGCTGAGCTTAAATTTGTGCAAGGCACAGCGGTAGACACATCCTGCGAAAAGCTTGCCTGATTCTGCACGGGGTTGAAGAGGCGTGCTGCCAAGGCAGTCTATGGCAGAGAAAACTTGCTCGAACCTCGTGTTTCAGGCCTGTGACACTATTCACACATTGTTACAGGTACGGAATGCAGCCTCGCAGGATTGTGCAACAAGCCGGCAGGAATCGACTAACGGGGCGGCGTGCAGGGGCTTAATCTTGGATCCTGTCGCAGCCCGTCCCACGGCTGCCACTCGAGTACCTGGGAGGGTTGAACATGTCTAAGCAGATCCCCGTCAGTCATATGGCCTTCGTCCGGGCCCGCGCCGGGTGTTCGGCGGAACTCGGTGCGCGCCTCAGCGCCTTGATCGAGCCGTCGCGCACCGCGCCTGGCTGCCTGAGTTTTTCCCTGCAGCATTCGCAGTGCGATCCGGAATTGTGGCTGGTGTCCGGTTTCTGGACCCATCAGCAAGCCATGACGGCCTATTTCAGCACGCCGGCCATGGATATTTTTGCTGAGCTGGTGCAAGAGCTGGTGGTCAACAGCCTGGATTTCCATACCTTCAAGGACGTGTCGGCGGCCCAGGCGCAGTGGCAGTCCCGGTCGCGGGTACACAAACTGGCGGGTTGAGGGTTTAATGACGCCATTCTCAATCAGCCAGGATCCGCGACATGGCACGCAAAGCCTTTGAAACCTTCGAAGCCGTATCCGCCGTAGTGCCCCGCGAGGGCGGTTACTATGCGGCGATTGCCACCAAAGCCATCGGTGGTTCGGGCGCACCGCGCTTCAACAAATTGCTGGAAGACCAGACGTTCAAGACCGCCAAAGAAGCGGACGAAGCTGCCGCCCTGCAACTGACGCACCTCAAGGGCGTCGGCGAAGACGGCGAGCTGATCTGGTAATTACCTGACCGCTCCCGGGCGGAACATCTTGAACAAGGCCTCCGGGCCCAGTTGAAAGTAATCCGCTGGTCCGCCACCGCGCAGAATCGGTTCTGCCGCGGCGGTGTCGTACACCCCGTCCTTCAACAGCCATTTGGCGATGTGCACGGCGACCACTTCGCCGAGAATCAGCCAGCTCGGCACCACGTTGCCGTCGGCGCGCTGCAACTGGATGATCTGCGTGACCTTGCACTCGAAGGACACCGGGCTTTCGGCGACCCGTGGCACCTGAATGATTTTCGACGCGACGGGCGTCAGCCCGGACAACTCGAACTCGTTGACCTCTGGCCCGACCATCGCACAGCTCTGGTTCATCTGTTCGGCCAGCGGCCGGGTTGCCAGGTTCCAGGCGAACTCGCCGGTCTGCTCGATGTTGTTCAGGCTGTCTTTGCGTCCGACGCTGGAAAACCCAATGATCGGTGGAATGTAGTTGAACGCGTTGAAGAAACTGTAGGGCGCCAGGTTCAGGCGGCCGTCGGCATCCTGCGAAGAAATCCAGCCGATGGGGCGCGGGCCGACGATGGCATTGAACGGGTCATGCGGCAGACCGTGGCCGTTGGCGGGTTCGTAGTAGTGGATGTCGTCGGGCATGAAGGGATTCCTGTTGGTGTGGCGTTCATAGTGCAAGGACGACCACCTTATTTCCAGTCGACTCTATCCCTGTAGGAGCCAGCTTGCTGGCGATGGAGTGTCAGCCAACACTTTTGTCGCTGACACACCATCGCCGGCAAGCCGGCTCCTACAAGGGAATGTGTCGGGCAAAGAAAAGGGGCAGACCCGCTAAGGTCTGCCCCATTTTTTTGTTGCGCTGACGAGCTTAGTCCGTCTCGATCCGCGAATGTTTGCGGGTGTCTTTCATGGTGATGTACACCAGCAACGACACGGCAATACACGCGGTGACATACCAGTAGTAACCGGTTTCCATGCCAATGCTCTTGAACCACAGCGCGATGTATTCAGCGGTGCCGCCGAAGATCGACACGGTCAGGGCGTACGGCAGGCCAACGCCCAGGGCGCGGATTTCGGTCGGGAACAGCTCGGCTTTCACCACGGCGTTGATCGAGGTGTAGCCGCTGACGATGATCAGCGCCGCCATGATCAGGAAGAACGCGCCCCACCACGACTGGATGGTGTGCAGGGTGGTGAGGATCGGCACGGTAAACAGCGTGCCGAGGATACCGAAGGCAATCAGGATCGGCCGACGACCGACCTTGTCCGAGAGCCCGCCGATGATCGGTTGCAGGCACATGAACAGGAACAGCGTGGCAGCGGAAATGGTGGTGGAGTCGGAGATGCTCATGCCGACGGTGTTCACCAGGTATTTCTGCATGTACGTGGTGTAGGTGTAGAACGCCAGGGTGCCGCCCATGGTCAGGCCGACCACGGTCATCAGTTCCTTGGGATGGCGCATCAGCGTGCGCATGGCGCTTTCTTTTTTCTCTTTCTTGACCTTGGTGAACGACTCGGTCTCTTCCATGCCACGGCGCAGGTAAAGCGCGACCACGGCACACAGCGCGCCGATGGCGAACGGAATACGCCAGCCCCACGCGTACAGCTCTTCGGTGGTCAGCACTTGTTGCAACACGATCAGCACCGCCAGTGCGATGAGCTGGCCAGAGATCAGGGTCACGTACTGGAAGCTGGAGTAGAAACCGCGACGCTCCTTGGTCGCCATTTCGCTGAGGTAGGTGGCCGAGGTGCCGTATTCGCCACCGACCGACAGGCCTTGCAGCAGACGGGCGAACACCAGCAGGATCGGCGCGCCGATGCCGATGGTTTCATAACCGGGGCTCAGGGCAATCAGCAGCGAGCCGAAGCACATCAGGTACACCGAGGCCATCAATGCGCGTTTACGCCCGGCCTTGTCGGCGTAGAGGCCCATCAGCCAGCCACCGATCGGGCGCATCAGGAAGCCCACGGCGAAGATCGCGGCGGTATTCAGCAGTTGGGCGGTGGTGTCGCCTTTGGGGAAAAACGCTTTGGCGAAGTACAGGGAGAAGGCGGCATAGACGTACCAGTCGTACCACTCGACCATGTTGCCGACCGAACCGCTGAAGATCGATTTGATACGACTGGCGGTGGTTCTTTCTTTGACCGGCACGGCAGCCGACCCAAGGGGCAGGGCGTTGGAGTTATCCATTGAAGGATCCTTCGTTTAATTGTTTTTGTGGAGCGCGTTTAAACGCAGCCTGCAGGGGCTATAGCAGGAGG
>NZ_JAGYFZ010000055.1:0-39595 GCF_019946675.1 Pseudomonas sp. BF-B-15 | reverse complement strand
GGGTGATGTTTTGCGTGGAGACGGCGCCGACGCCCGGCAGCAGCCACGGGCAGCGGGCGCCGACGGCGATGCTGGAGGAACTGATGGCGATGCCGAACTGACCGGTTTCGGGGCAGCGGGCGGCGATAGAGAAGGTCATGGGTTTTGCTCCTTGGCAAATGAGGTGTCTGGGCGGGCCTCTTCGCGAGCAAGCTTCGCTCCTACAGGAAATCCGGATCACCTGTAGGAGCGAAGCTTGCTCGCGAAGGCCGCGACTCGGTCTACTCGGGAATCACCGCAATCACATCAATCTCCATCAACCACTGCGGTTGCCCCAACGCCGACACCACCAACCCGGTCGAAATCGGAAACACGCCTTTCAACCACTTCCCGACTTCCTGATACACCGGCTCGCGATACCGTGGATCGATCAGGTAAGTCGTGGTTTTGACGATGTGACTGAGGTCGCTGCCAGCCTCTTCCAGCAACTGCTTGACGTTGCGCATGGCTTGCTCGGTTTGCGCACGCGGGTCGCCAAGGCCTACCAGACGGCCTTCGAAATCAGTCCCGACCTGGCCACGGACATAAACCGTATTGCCGGCGCGGACCGCCTGGCACAGGTCATTGTCCAGGCTCTGGTTCGGGTAGGTTTCCTTGGTGTTGAACATGCGAATACGGGTATGGGTTGGCGTGGACATGTGAAGCTCCTGGAAAATGGCTTAAGCGCTGACAGTTTTTTTAGGGGCGAGCGAAACAACTTCCGCCTCGCGTTGCGCCGCATCGTGGTAGTCGAGGTACGAACGCTGAATGGCGATGTGATCCGCCACGTACTTGGCGTCATGCCAAACGCCCCAGATGAACGAAGAGCCGCGACGGGACTGCCAAGGCAAACCGAGGAAATACACCCCCGGTTCGCTCGACACACCGCGTTGATGCTGTGGTTTGCCTTTGTCGTCGAAGGCATCAACCTTCAGCCAGCTGTAGTCCGTGGCAAAACCGGTGGCCCAGATGATTGAGGTCACGCCGGCCTTGGCCAGGTCCAGCTCAAGAATCGGATGGGTCACGCACTCCGGATCGGGGAAGGTGATGCGCGCTTCAGGTTCTTGCGGCAAGTCCAGGCCATTGCGTTCGATGTAGGCGTCGGCGGCGTTGAGCAGCGCCAGATAATTCTCGTCGCCACGCGCCAGGTTCTCGGCCAGGTTCGGCTGGAAGGTCGCCACGCCGCCGTTGAACGCCTGGGTCAGGCCGACCAGCGTCATGCCGCGATGAGCGAGGCCACGGAAGTCCACCGTACGGCCGCCATGTGCGCCGCTGACCGCGATGGTCACGTGTTCGCGACCGGGCTTCATCGCCGCTTGATCCCACTCGCCAAGCACCCCCAGCCACCAGCAGAAATCACGGTTGCGATAGGCGCGAGGCGGGCGGTCGTGGGCACCGACGGAGAGGTAAACCTGCTTGCCGGCCCGCTGCAATTCATCGGCGATCTGCACGCCGGACGAGCCCGCGCCAACCACCAGCACCGCGCCTTCAGGCAGTTGCTGCGGGTTGCGATAATCGGCGGAGTGGATCTGCAGGAAAGGCTGATCCTGCGGCGCAATCGGCGGAATCACCGGCCGCTGGAAAGGCCCGGTAGCGGCGACCACACGGTTGGCCTCGATCACGCCTTCAGAAGTTTCGATGGTGAAACCCGGACGGCCAACGTTGCGTTCAACTTTCAGCACGTCCACGCCGGTGCGGATCGGCGCGTTGAATTTCTTCGCGTAGGCTTCGAAGTAATCGGCCACGCGTTCTTTCGGCGCAAATTCGTCGGGGCTGAGGTCGTCAAAATCAAGGCCGGGAAAACGGTCGTGCCACGCCGGACCATTCGCCACCAGCGAATCCCAGCGCCCGGTGCGCCAGCGTTCGGCGATACGATTGCGCTCCAGCACCAGGTGCGGCACGCCGAGTTTGCTCAGGTGTTCACTCATGGCCACGCCAGCCTGACCGGCACCAACAATCAGCGTATCTGTTTTTATTTTTTCAGTGGTCATCTCTATACCCTTCGAGTTGGATTTAGGTCGCGAACGGCCTGCCATTTCTTGGGCTCAAGACTAGGGATGACCCTGTTATCGGTAAAATATTATTAAGCTGGCATTTGAGTATAAATAACTGATGCAGAGCGTTTGACTCAGCGCCTGTTGAACCTCCACGCTGAAATATGGTTGTATAGTGCAACTATTTTTAGGGGAGGCCTGAAGTGACCACTCATCCCGCTCTGGTTGAAGAAATCCGCTCTGCGTCGCGCACGATGGTGCGTGAGTTGGGCTTCATGCGCGCCACGCTGGCGGCGACCGACTACTCACCTTCAGCCGTACACGCGCTGCTGGAAATCGAAGCACACCTGGCGCTGACCGCCGCTCAACTCGTGCAATTGCTCGATCTGGACAAGTCCAGTGTCAGCCGCATGGTGGCCAAGCTCATCAAGGCCGGCGAGCTGGTGGAGAGTGCCGACAGCGATGGTCGCGTCAAGCGTCTGCAATTGACGAAGCAGGGCCGGCGCACAGTGACTGCGATCCATGCTTATGGGCGAACGCAGGTCCAAACGGCGCTGGAACACTTGAATCCATCACAACAACAAGCGGTCGCCCAAGGGCTGGCGGCGTATGCCCACGCCCTGAATGCACACCGTACCGGCGAAGGAAAAGCGCCGGGCAACCCGGTCGAGATCAGCGTCGGTTACCGTCCCGGTGTCGTTGGGCGTGTGACTGAAATGCATGCTGCCTTTTACGCGAGGCACTCAGGGTTCGGGCAGTTTTTCGAGAGCAAAGTCGCCAGCGGCATCGCTGAGTTCGTGGGGCGTCTGGACCAACCTTGCAACAACCTCTGGGTGGCGACAGTGAATGATCGTATCGTCGGCTCGATTGCCATCGACGGGCAGGATCTGGGCAATAACCAGGCCCACCTGCGCTGGTTCATCCTTGATGACGGTTGCCGTGGTGGCGGGGTGGGGCGCCAGTTGCTGCGCGAGGCGGTGGAGTTCTGCGACCGGTTCGGCTTCGAGGCGATTGAGCTGGCAACGTTCAAGGGGCTGGACGCCGCGCGTCGACTTTATGAAGCCGCAGGTTTTGAGCTGACCCACGAACAACAAGGCAGTCAGTGGGGCAGCGTGGTGACTGAACAGCAATTCACCCGCCGCAGGGGAGGCGCAAGTCACCCGGTGAAGCTGTAAACTCCCCACACTTTTTACTTCCTCGAACAAGAGAACCCCATGGCGAACCAAGACATCACCTTCACCCCTGATCCCGACGCGGATTCCATCTCCTCCGACGTGGCCGGCTTCAACGGCATCCTGGTCTCCACGCAGATCCCGACCCGCGCCGACGGCAGCCTGGAACTGGGCGACATCACCCTGCAGAGCGAATGCACGTTGCAGGCATTGAAGGTTGCGCTGGAGCGCGCCGGCAGTTCCATGGACCGCGTCATGCACCTGACCATCTACCTCACCGACATGGCCGACCGCGCCGCGTTCAACGAGGTGTACAAGCGCTTCTTCGCCAAACCGTGGCCGGTGCGTGCGGCTGTTGGCGTGGCCTCGCTGGCGGTTGAAGGCATGCGTGTGGAAGTGACTGCGATGGCAGCCAAGGGCTGAGCAAAATGGTAGGAGCAGCCGGTCGACGCTCGATTGCTCGCGATGAACTCAGGCGCAACGCGCTTATTCAGAAAGCCCGCGTTATCGTTGGCCTCCATCGCGAGCAGGCTCGCTCCTACAGGGAAAGTGTTGGGCTTTCTCATCACATTTATGTGATTTTGGTATTAGTGCTATCCGATTAGTACTGTTTATCAATCAATAGTCTGAGGGTAAGTTGCTTCTCTGCGTTTCTCGCCGAGAGTACCCCATGACCCATCCCGTAATTCTCTATCGTGTTTCAGCCCTGGCAAAGGCAGGCACCCTGTGTTTTGCCCTGTGCACCTCTGCGGTCGCCGAAGCGGACGAGCGCAGTCCGCTGGTCATCAAGGAGCAGGGCAGCGTGATTGCCGGCGGGCGGGTTGAGACTCA
The DNA here is from genome assembly GCF_019946675.1 of Pseudomonas sp. BF-B-15. Classification (NCBI taxonomy): domain Bacteria; kingdom Pseudomonadati; phylum Pseudomonadota; class Gammaproteobacteria; order Pseudomonadales; family Pseudomonadaceae; genus Pseudomonas; species Pseudomonas sp. BF-B-15. The sequence goes on along the minus strand of NZ_JAGYFZ010000055.1, from coordinate 35,580 downwards.
GCCGGGTATCTTCGACCCCTACAAGCCTGCCCTGTCTGATGGCCAAAGCTACCATGGCGACCATGTGTATGCGTTCTACCAGGTCCCGGTTGACGCTCGCCCGTTGCCGATTGTCATGTGGCATGGCGCGGGGCAGTCTGCGAAATCCTGGGAAACGACGGCTGACGGACGCGAAGGGTTTCAGAACATCTTCCTGCGTCGCGGCTTCTCCACCTGGTTGATCGACCAGCCGCGCCGTGGCGATGCCGGACGCAGTCTGGTTGAAACGACGATCAAACCGGTGGCGGACGAGCAGATGTGGTTCAACCAGTTCCGCATTGGCCTGTGGCCCGACACTTTCGAGGGCAGTCAATTTCCTCGGGGGCCGCAGGCGCTGGAGCAGTTCTTCCGTTCGATGACGCCCAACACCGGCCCTTATGACATTGAGGTCGTATCCGATGGCGTATCCGCGCTGCTGGAAAAGACGGGGCCGGCCATTCTGTTTACCCACTCGCAAGGTGGCGGGCCCGGTTGGCTGACGGCGATCAAGAGCCGCCATGTGCGGGCTATCGTCGCATTTGAACCGGGCAGCAGCTTCGTGTTTCCCGAGGGGGAGGGGCCCGTGCCGATCCCCAGCGCGTTCGACACAGTCTCGGCACAGATCGTCTCGAAGGAGCAGTTCGAAGCGTTGACCCGTATCCCCATTCTCATCTTCTACGGCGACAACATCCCCGACAAACCGGTTCGTTTGCCTGCTCAGGACAGCTGGCGCGCGCGACTTGAGATGGCGCGCCTGTGGCGTGATGCGGTGAATCGCCATGGCGGTGACGTCAGGCTCATCCACTTGCCGGAAATCGGGATCAAGGGCAATAGCCACTTCCCGTTCTCGGACATGAACAACATCGAGATCGCGGATCTGGTTTCGACCTTCCTCGCAGAAAAAAATCTTGATTGATTACGCGCACGGCCATGGCTGCCGTGCACCTTGTAAACAGGAATTGGCAGGAATATTCATATGACGCGAACCACGATAAAGGCCACATTCCTGGCCGCCATGATCGGGATGTCCGGAGCCGAAGTCGAGGCAGGGGACTACAAGCAGAATCCATTCACATTGACCTACGGTGGCGCGTTGACGAAGAACGAGCCCGGCAAGGTCAACATCCATCCGGTCACCTACAAACTCAATGGCCTGGACATTGCCGCCAACGTTTACACCCCCGCGAACTATGACTCGGCGAAGAAGTACCCGGTTGTTGTCGTGGCACACCCCAATGGCGGGGTGAAGGAGCAAGTCGCAGGCCTGTATGCCCAGCGCCTGGCAGATCAGGGCTACATCACGATCACTGCGGATGCGGCGTATCAGGGAGGCAGTGGCGGTCAGCCGCGCAACGTCGACAAACCAACGAACCGCGTCGAAGACATCCATGGCATGGCGGATTTTATCGCCGGCTATCCGGGCGCCGACGACTCGCGTTTGGGCTTGCTCGGTATCTGCGGCGGTGGCGGCTATTCATTGAAGGCGGCGCAAACCGACAAGCGCTTCCAGTCCATCGCAACGGTGAGCATGTTCAATTCCGGACTGGTACGGCGCAATGGCTACAGGGATTCGCAGCTGTCCACCGTTCAGGAGCGTTTACGGCAGGCTTCGGCTGCCCGTGCCCAGGAAGCGGCGGGCGGAGAAATCCTCTACACCGGCGATGCCAAACTCACCGACGAGCAGATCGCCAGGCTGCCATTTGATTTGTATCGGCAGGGTTTTGAGTACTACGGCAAGACTCATGCTCACCCCAACTCGACCTTCAGATACACCCTGAGCAGCCTGCTGGACCTGATGAGCTTCGATGCGACGGATCAGATCGAACTGATCGACAAGCCGTTGCTGATGATCGCGGGCAGCAAGGCGGACAGCCTGTATATGTCGGAGCAAGCCTTTGCCAAGGCCACCGGTACACAGGACAAGAAGCTGTTCACCATCGATGGCGCAACTCATATCGAAACCTATTGGGTGCCTGAGTATGTTGACGTCGCCATTGCGCAGTTGAACGCGTTTTACGCCAGAACGCTCTGACTTGGGGGGCATTATGAAAAACACTCTTTTGGGTATCGCAGTTTGCGTCGCAGCGCCCTTCGCCAGCGCTGCGGGTGCTGAAAATGCCGGTGAGTCCCGGTCCGTTCAGCAGATCAGTCGCGCAGGCTCCCAATCTTCCACAGCAGGATCGGCGGATTACTTTACCGGGCAAGTGCGCGTTGACCCCTTGTTCCCCGTCACGAATGAAATCAATGCGTCCAGCGCCTACGTGACCTTCGAGCCGGGGGCGCGTTCGGCCTGGCACACCCATCCCGCAGGCCAGCGATTGGTGGTGGTTTCCGGCGTGGGCTTGACCCAGGAGTGGGGCAAGCCTGTGCAGGAAATCCTCCCCGGCGACGTGATCGTCTGCCCGCCGGGCGTCAAGCATTGGCACGGCGCCGCACCGTCAAGTGCCATGACCCACCTGGCGGTGACCGGTGCTGTGAATGGCAAGAGTGTGGATTGGCTGGAGAAAGTCACCGACGATCAATACCGCGCCCACGAACCCGTGACGCCGACATCAATGTCCACCGAAAATCTCGCTTCCGAGGTGCTGTCCGCGAGGCAGCAAGCCATCCCGCTGATTGCTGCCCACATGGCCAGCAGCAACATGCCGGGGCTGAATGCTGCATTGAATCAGGGGCTGGACGCGGGCCTGACCGTCAGCGAGGCGAAGGAAATACTGGTGCAACTCTACGCCTACACCGGTTTTCCACGCAGTCTCAACGCACTTGGCGAGCTGATGAGGGTTGTGGAGGCGCGCAAGAAAAACGGCATCCGGGACGATCCGGGGCGCGAGCCCGGTCGTGTCATTCCCACCGGAGGTGAACTGCTGGCGGTGGGCAAGGCCAATCAGACCCGCATTGCCGGCGCGCCTGTTCAGGGCCCGCTGTTCGACTTTGCACCTGTCATCAACCAGTACCTGCAGGCGCATTTGTTCGGCGACATTTTCGAGCGCGATAACCTGGACTGGCAAAGTCGTGAGTTGGCCACGGTCTCAGCGTTGGCCGTCACTCCCGGTGTGGAGTCACAGCTGCGTTCGCACATGGCCGCCAGCCTGCGGGTCGGCCTGAGCGTTTCGCAATTGCGTCAATTGGTCCGGCTGCTGGCGGAGCAAGGTCATGCCGATGCGGCCAAACGTGCTGACGAGGCGCTGAATGCTGCCCAGGCAAATCAGCCCAAATAGCGCAGCGCTTCGCGCAGCAGTGCGAAGGCGGGCGAGCTCTGGCGTCGGCTCGGGTAGTAGAGGTGGTACCCCGAGAACGGCTCGCACCAGTCCGCGAGCACGCGAATCAACCGGCCTTGCGCAACATGCTCCTGCACCAGGTCTTCGGGCATATAGGCCAGCCCCAACCCCTGAAGGGCGGCCTCCATGCGCATGGCGATGTTGTTGAACACCATTTGGCCTTCGACGCGTACGTTCAGTTCTTGCCCATCCTTCTCGAACTCCCAGAGAAAGAGGCCGCCGTAGGTGGGCATGCGCAGCGTAATGCAGTTGTGCTGCATGAGGTCGCTTGGGAGGGTCGGCTGCGAGTATCGAGCGAAATACGCAGGGGAGCCGACAACCGCCATGCGCATGTCGGGACCGATGCGCATGGCGATCATGTCTTTGGCGACCTGCTCACCCAGCCGAACACCAGCGTCGAAGCCTTCCGCCACAATGTCAGTCAGGCCGTAGTCGACGATGATTTCGATATTGAGATCGGGATTGTCGGGCAGCAGCTTCGCGAGTACCGGTTGCAGGACCGTAATCGCGGAATGCTCACCGGCCGTTATACGCAGTTTGCCTGCGGGCTTGTCGCGGAATTCGCTGAGCAATGCCAGCTCGATGTCGATCTCTTCGAACCTTGGGGCGATCACTTTCAGCAGATGTTTGCCCGCTTCCGTGGGGGATACGCTGCGCGTGGTGCGAGACAGTAACCTGACGCCCAGTCGTTCCTCCAGCTGCCGCATGGCCCGGCTCAATGCGGGCTGTGACATGCCCAGCCTGGCAGCGGCGCGGGTGAAACTGCGCTCCTGCGCCACGGCCGAGAAGATCGCGAGTTGGTCGTAGCTTTCAACGGTCATTTGTACATCCCTGGGTCACGTTTCCAAAGAGGAACGAGGAGCTTACCTTGAGGCCTGCGAAAGCGCTTTGCAGGATGTCGAAAAGACCGCGTCACGTCAGGTTGTTCAGCAGCCACTCGATGAAGCTTCGCGCCAACGGATTGTTCTCACTGTCACGGTGAGTCAGCAACGCCCAGTTCGGCCCGCGAATGGTTTCCTCCACCAACGGTTGCAGCAGTCCGTTGTCACGCGCCTGTCGACTCAGCAGCTGGCTGACCAGTGCAATCCCTAACCCCGCGCACGCCGCGTCCAGCAGCAACCCGGGATCGGAAAAATTCAAGCCCTGATCCTTCTGCCCCACATCGATGCCGGCCTCGACGTCCCAATGGCTCCAGTCCATTTCCCGCTCGCCGTGCAGGGTGGTGCGCTGTTCGATGGGCACGGCCAACACATCGGGGTGACACGCCGGATAGAGGCGGTCAGCGTGCAGCACCTTGAAGCTGCATTCGGCCTGGGAGCTGATGTCATCGCGCACCGCGAGGTCGATGGTCTGGGTGGTCATGTCCGGGACTTCATCGGTGCTGAAAATCCACAGATCGACTTCCGGATGCTGACGGCGAAAATCCCCCAGGCGTGGCAGCAGCCAATGACGAGCGAACGTCGGCGTGGTGTTGAGTACCAGTTGATTGGGTTTCTGGTATTGCCCGAGACGACGAATGCCGACCGACAATTGCTGCAACAACGCCTGCGTGGTGCTGAGCAAATCGTGGCCGGCATCGGTCAGGCTGACGCTGCGTCCACTGCGAAAAAACAGCGGCTGTTCAAGGTACGCCTCAAGCGTTCGAATCTGCTGGCTGATCGCCGATTGGGTCAGGTGCAGCTCGTCGGCGGCCTTGTGAAAACTGCCCAGGCGGGCAGCAGCCTCAAAGCCGCGAAGGGTGCTGAGCGGGGGCCAGTGCTTGAGCATATTGATAAGTTCCTCTAATCACTTTTCTGCAAAATCCATCGTTTGTTCGCCCGTTTTTACAGCCGTAGCATGCATGCCAGGACCGAAAAGGTCATTTTCATTGAACACAATGACTTAACTCAAGGGCGATTGTCATGCAGCAGAACGAACTTCAGAACAGCGGCTGGTTGATGCCGGCAGAATGGGTAAAGCACGCAGCGACCTGGATGGTCTGGCCACACAATCAGTCACTCTGGGAGTCGGGTTGGCGCGTCACCCTGGCACAAGTGCAAAAGGACTTCGCCGGGGTAGCCAACGCCATCGCCCGTTTCGAACCGGTGAAAATGGTCGTTGATCCGTCTGCTGTCGCGAGTGCCAAGGCGCTTTGTGGGCCAAACATCGAACTGATCGAGTTGGCGGTGAACGACAGTTGGTGTCGCGACTCCGGCCCAAGCTTCGTTTGCCACCCGCAACAAGGGCTGGCCGGTGTGAGCTGGCGCTTCAACGCGTGGGGCGGCAAGTCGGCGCACGATCTGGATGAAGGCCTGGCGCGCCGCGCACTCAATCACCTGGGCTTGCCGTGCTTCGGCACACCGCTGAGTAACGAAGGCGGGGCGATCCATGTCGACGGCGAGGGCACGCTGATCACCACCGAGTCGGTGTTGCTCAATCCCAATCGCAACCCCGGGATGACCAAGGCTGAGATGGAGGAGATTTTCACGCGTCTGCTGGGCGTGAAGAAAACCATCTGGCTGCCGGGTGATCCGGACTATGTGACCGGCGACATGACTGACGGCCATGTCGATGGTGTCTGCGCATTCGCACGCCCCGGCGTGTTGCTGGTGGACGCGACTCACGACAAGCAGTCGGTGTATGCAGAAGTGGCCCGCGAAAACCGCCGCGCGCTGGAACTGGCCACTGATGCCCAAGGCCGGAAGTTCGAGCTGATCGAGCTCTATGAAGCCACTGATGCGGTGGACACTGAGGCTGAAGTGTTCTGCGCCTCGTACACCAATTTCTACATCGCCAACGACGCGATCATCATGCCGGCCTACGGCATCGATGCCGACCACGCAGCGGCCGAAGTGTTGGCCCAGGCATTCCCTGGGCGTGAAGTGGTGCCGGTGCGGATCAACCATCTGGCCCATGGCGGCGGCGGGGTGCATTGCATCACCCAACAGCAGCCTGCCTGGCCAGTGAAGGGTTGATGCCATGACTCTATTGACGATTGCTACCACCCAAATGCCCTGCACCTGGGATTTGCCGCGCAACCTCGACCTTGCCGAGCAGTTGGTTCGCGAGGCCGCGGCGAAGGGCGCTCAAGTCATCCTGTTGCAGGAGCTGTTTGCCACGCCGTATTTCTGCATCGAGCAAAGCCACAAACACTTGGCTCTGGCTGAAGAATATCAATACAGCCGTGTACTCAAACGCTTTGCCGCGTTGGCCAAGGAGTTGGGCGTGGTGCTGCCGCTGAGCTGGTTCGAGAAGGCCGGCAATGCCTATTTCAACTCTCTGAGCGTGGCGGATGCCGACGGGCGCTTGTTGGGCGTGTATCGCAAGACCCACATCCCCAACGCCATCGGTTATCAGGAGAAGGAATACTTCAGCCCCGGCGATACCGGTTTCCGGGTCTGGGACACGGCGTTCGGGCGCCTCGGCGTGGGGATCTGCTGGGATCAGTGGTTCCCCGAGACCGCCCGTTGCCTGGCGTTGATGGGCGCTGAAGTCTTGCTGTTTCCCACCGCCATCGGTTCTGAACCTGGCTGCGCCGAACTGGATTCCCGTGACCACTGGCAGATGACCATGCGTGGCCATGCGGCCGCGAATATCCTGCCGGTGGTGGCCGCCAATCGTGTCGGCCGAGAAGCGGCGACCACCGATCCGAGCTTGCAAATGAACTTCTATGGCTCGTCGTTCATCTGCAATCACAAGGGCAAATTGCTCGCCGAGGCTGACCGCGACAGCACCGGCGTGCTGGTGCACAGCCTGGACTTGAGCGCCATGCGCGAAGAGCGCCTGAGCTGGGGCATCTACCGTGACCGTCGCCCGGAGATGTACGGGGCGCTGTTGAGTCAGGACGGTCGTCACCTTCATGCACGCTGGAACACTCAAGGAGTTTGATATGGGCATTGCGCACACGTTGTTGCTCGGCACCTTGGGGTTGGCACTGGCCTCGTCGTCGCTGCACGCCGAAGAGAAAACCCTCAGGCTGTACAACTGGGCCGATTATTTCGCCGAGGACACGCTGGCGAAATTCACCGCTGAAACCGGGATCAAAGTGATCTATGACGTCATGGATGGCAGCGAAACGCTGGAAGCCAAAATGCTCGCCGGTGGCAGCGGTTATGACCTGATCTTCCCCGGCGACACGGTGGCCGAACGCTTGATGCGCGCCGGCAGCCTGCTGCCGCTGGACCGCAGCAAACTCACCGCGCTGGACGACATCGAGCCCGGATTGCAGAAACTGCGCCGGCAGTATGAAACCTCGAGTCAGGCCACCGTGCCTTACACGTGGGGCACCATCGGCCTGACCTACAATGATGAGCAGATCAAACAGCGCTTGCCCGATGCTCCGGTCAACAGCCTCGATATGTTGTTCAAGCCGGAGCTGGCCAGCAAATTTGCCGACTGCGGTATTTCGATGATCGACTCACCGGACGAAGTGCTCGCCGTGGTGCTCAATTACCTCGGTCGGGAACCGCGCAGCGCCAACCCCGAAGACCTCGCGGCGGCGAGTGAATTGCTGATGAAACTGCGGCCACACATTCGCAAGTTCCAGTCGCAGCCGGTGACCGATCTGGTGAACGGCAACCTGTGCGTGTCGCTCGGTTACAGCGGCGACATGACCCAGGCGCAACGGACGTCAGACAGCGCCGGCAAAAGCACCCGATTCGAGTACCGCATCCCCCGTGAAGGCACCACCGTGTGGATGGACACCATGGCGATTCCGGTCGATGCGAAACATCCGGAGTACGCTTATGCGTTCATCAACTTCGTCATGCGCCCGCAGAACATGGCCGACATCAGTAACTTCACCGGCTACCCGACCTCCAACGCCAAGGCGCGGCCGAGCGTCGATGCGACAATGCGCAACAACCCGGACATTTACCTCGATGAGGCCACCTATGCGCGGCTGATTCCGGGCAAGGACATCCCACAATCCGATATGCGCGCGCGGATGCGCACCTGGACCAAGTTCAAGACGGCCACCGCGAAATGAGTTCACTTTCCAAGGATCAATACATGTCGACGCGTCGCGAGTTCATCAAGCAGGTTTCGGTCGTGGCGGGGATGGGGGCGGTTGCCTCCATCGGATTTGGCCTGACGCCTTTGTCCGCGCGCGCAGCCACCCAGGTCGGTTGGCGCATGCCGGATGAGGGCGATCGCCACGAGCAAGCCTTCATTGCTTTTGGTGCGCAAGAGGCGATCTGGGAGGATTTCACCGCCGACGTGCAAGCGGCCATTGGCCTGATTGCGCGCACCATCGCCCGCCATGAACCGGTTACCGTTTTCTGTCGCGAGCACGAGCGGAGCCTGGCCGAAGAGCATTGCGGCAAGAGCAACATCACCTACGTCGTCACCGAACTCGACGACATCTGGATGCGCGACATCGGTGCCAACTTCGTCATTGATGACAAGGGCGTACTTGGCGCCGTGGATTTCAATTTCAACGGCTGGGGCAACAAACAGCAGCACGCCGAAGATGCGCAACTGGCAGCACAGGTGGCCGACGCCACGGATGCGCGTTACCTGCGCAGCGAACTGGTGGGCGAGGGCGGCGGTATCGAAGTGGATGGTCACGGCACCGGGATCATGACCGAGAGCAGCTGGATCAATAAAAATCGCAACCCTGACTGGAGCAAGGCCGAGGTCGAGGAGGAACTGAAAGCCCGCTTGGGCCTGCGCAAAATCATTTGGCTGCCGGGCATCAAGGGCAAGGACATCACCGATGCGCATGTCGATTTCTACGCCCGTTTCGTCAAGCCTGGCGTGGTGATCGCCAACCTCGACAACGACCCCGAGTCATACGATTACAAGGTCACGCGGGTTCATCTGGATATTCTGAAAAATGCCACGGATGCCGATGGTCGCAAACTGCAGGTCCATACCGTGTCGCCGCCGCTTAATCCACGAAAGAGCAGGTTCAACCGCAGCAACCCGGACTTTGCAGCGGGCTATATCAACTACTTCGTGATCAACGACGCGGTGATTGCGCCGGAGTTTGGTGACAAGGCGGCAGATGCCAAAGCCTTTGATCTGTTGTCCGGGCTCTATCCGGATCGAGAGGTGGTGCAGCTGAACATCGACGCAATTTCCGCTGGGGGTGGCGGCATACATTGTGTGACCAGTCATCAGCCGTTGGTTTAGTCTGCGATGCTCCACTGCTTGAGCCTGGTCGGGAGCTTTGTATGAAGGTTGGCGTGATTTCCGATACCCATGGACTGCTCCGCCCTGAGGCCCTTGCGGCTTTGGAGGGGTGTGAGCGGATCATCCATGCGGGCGACATCGGTAGCTCCGAAATCCTTGAGCAGCTTGGGGCAATCGCTCCACTGCATGTCGTGCGCGGGAACAATGATCTTGATGCTTCCTGGGCAACGGATCTAGCAGATTGCCTGCGTTTCGACCTCAACGGGTGGGAGGCGTTGCTGGTGCATGACCTCGCCGATGTCCCGGCCGTGTTTGATGCGACGGTCAAACTGGTGATCACCGGCCATTCGCACAAGCCGTGCATCGAATGGCGCGGTGAAGTGCTTTATCTCAATCCGGGCAGTGCGGGGCGCAGGCGCTTCAAGTTGCCGGTGACATTGGCGTTGCTGGAGGTATTCGAGACGGCAATAGAGTCGCGCCTGGTCTCGCTGTTGGAGTGAAGTGCGCGAAGCAACAATGGCTCGTTTACAGGATTGGGTGAGGCTGGGTCTTGTGTACACCGCTGCACTGTAGGAGCCGGCTTGCTGGCGATGGACTCACAGGCGTCGCGTTTACCCTGTAGATGCGCTTAATCGTTAACGACCATCGCCGGCAAGCCGGCTCCTACAGGGTTTAGGTGAGGCCGGGTCTTGTGTGCGCCGCTGCACTGTAGGAGCTGGCTTGCCAGCGATGGACTCACAGGCGCCGCGTTTATCCTGTAGATACGTTTAATCGTTGACGACCATCGCCAGCAACCAGGTACGGAACGCGATCAGCGAAGGCAGCCTTTCGTTGCGCGGTGGGTAGGTCAGGTAGTAACTGCGCTGGCTGGCGAAGGGTTGGTCCAGGCTGATCAGCTCGCCGTTGGCCAGCTCGTCGGTCACCAGGATGCGCGGCACCAGACCGATACCAATGCCCGCTCTCACGGCCTGGATCAAGTGTGAAGTGAGTTCGAAACTCGGCCCCAGCCGCATCATTCGATGGGGCAGGCCGTGGTGGCTGAACCACTCGCCCCAGACGTTGGCGTTGTTCGCGACGTTGAGCAGCGTCTGCCCGCCAATGCGTTCCGGGGTCCAGGCGTCATGGGCCTCGGCCGCTTCTGGAGAAATGATCACCATCAATTCTTCCGTGTGCAGGCGATGGCTGATCAGGCCCGGCGAGTCGGCCGTGCCGACGACGATTGCGGCATCGATGCCACTGGTTTCGAAGTCGATGGCTTCGATCCGGGAGTTGATGTGCACCAGCATGCCGGGATGGGTTTTGTAGAAGTCGTGAAGGCGCGGCAATAACCATTTCGAACCGAACGTGGGCAATGTGGCCAGGCGCAAGGTGCCGCTGCCTGACTGATAAGCCAGCGCCTGCAATGTGGCGCTGCGGATGCGCCCGAGCGCGTCGCTCATTTCCCGCTGGTAAAGACGACCGACGTCGGTCAATTGCACCTGCCGACCTTCGCGACGAAACAGCGTCAGGCCCAGTTGCTGCTCCAGCGCCTGGACTTGCCGGCTGACGGCGCTTTGGGTCAGTGACAGCTCCAGCGCGGCGCGGGTATAGCTTTCATGCCGGGCGGCGGCTTCAAAAGCCAGCAGCAAGGACATGGACGGGGTGAGATGGCGGTAATTCATTCGTAAAAGTCATCGATAGCGGCAGGATTATCCGTTTGTTCGGCGTCGGAACCTGCAGGATCATTGGCTCAGCCGACGACCTGAGGCTGACCTATTAATGCTCAGGCGACAAGTATTTTGATTTCCGTGATTAGACCTACAAGAGATTTTCCAGCGATGATCGCCCAGTTGCCTACCGCTGCACCCGCCGCACAGTACCCGGAATTCCTCCAGGCCTTGCGTGCCGCCGGTTTCCGCGGTCAGCTCAGTGCCGACTATGCCACCCGCACCGTGCTGGCGACCGATAACTCGATTTACCAGCGTCTGCCGCAAGCGGCGGTGTTCCCACTGGATGCAGACGACATCGTGCGCATCGCAACATTGATGGCCGAACCGCGCTTTCGCCAGATCAAGCTGACCCCACGTGGCGGCGGCACCGGCACCAACGGCCAGTCGTTGACCGACGGCATCGTGGTTGACCTGTCGCGACACATGAACACCATCCTCGAAATCAACGTCGCCGAACGTTGGGTGCGGGTGCAGGCGGGCGTGGTCAAAGACCAGCTCAATGCCGCGCTCAAACCTCATGGATTGTTTTTCGCCCCGGAGCTGTCGACGTCCAACCGGGCCACCGTTGGCGGCATGATCAACACGGACGCCAGCGGCCAGGGCAGTTGCACCTATGGCAAGACCCGCGATCATGTGCTGGAACTGGACAGCGTACTGCTCGGCGGTGAGCGCCTGCACAGCCAGCCGCTGTCCGACGCACAGCTGGAAGCTGCATGTGCGCAACCCGGCCGTATCGGCGAGGTGTACCGCACCGCACGGCAGATCCAGGAAACCCAGGCCGAGCTGATCGAGGCGGTGTTCCCCAAACTCAATCGCTGCCTGACCGGTTACGACCTGGCGCACCTGCGCGACGAGCAGGGGCGTTTCAACCTCAATAGCGTGCTGTGCGGTGCGGAAGGTTCGTTGAGTTACCTCGTCGAAGCCAAGCTCAACGTGCTGCCGATTCCCAAGTATTCGGTGCTGGTGAACGTGCGCTACAGCAGCTTCATGGATGCGCTGCGCGATGCCAATGCGTTGCTGGCGCACAAGCCGCTGTCCATCGAAACCGTGGACTCCAAAGTGTTGCTGCTGGCGATGAAAGACATCGTCTGGCACAGCGTCGCCGAGTATTTCCCGGCGGATGCCGAGCGCCCGACGCTGGGTATCAACCTGGTTGAATTTAGCGGCGAAGACCTGTCGGAGGTGAACGCTCGCGTGGCGTCGTTCGTGACGCATTTGCAGGCCGATACGACGATCGAACGGCTGGGCCACACGCTGGCCGAAGGTGCTGAAGCGGTGACCCGTGTCTACACCATGCGTAAACGCTCTGTCGGGTTATTGGGCAACGTCGAAGGCGAAGTCCGCCCGCAGCCGTTTGTTGAAGACACCGCCGTACCGCCTGAGAAACTGGCCGACTACATCACCGAGTTCCGCGCATTGCTCGACAGCCATGGCCTGGCCTACGGCATGTTCGGTCACGTCGATGCCGGCGTGTTGCATGTGCGTCCGGCGCTGGACATGAAAGACCCGAAGCAGGCCGCACTGGTCAAGCCGATTTCCGATGCCGTGGCCGAGCTGACCCGGCGTTATGGCGGGCTGTTGTGGGGCGAGCACGGCAAGGGTTTGCGCTCGGAATATGTCCCCGATTTTTTTGGCGAACTGTACCCGGCGCTGCAATCGCTCAAGGGCGCGTTCGACCCGCACAATCAGCTCAATCCCGGCAAGATCTGCACCCCGCCGGATGCGGCCCAAGGCTTGCTCAAGGTCAACGAAGTGACGCTGCGCGGTGATCTGGATCGGCAAATCGATGAGCGCGTGTGGCAGAGCTTCGGCAGCGCCGTGCACTGCAACGGCAACGGCGCTTGCTATAACTATGACCCCAACGATGCGATGTGCCCGTCGTGGAAAGCCACGCGGGAACGCCAGCATTCGCCGAAGGGCAGGGCGTCATTGATTCGCGAGTGGTTGCGTCTGCAAGGCGCGGCCAATATTGATGTGTTGCAAGCGGCCCGGGGCAAGTTGACGTGGTTGAGCGGGTTGCCGACGCGACTGCGCAACAACCTGGCGCGCTCGCGCGGCGAGGCGGATTTCTCCCATGAGGTGTACGACGCCATGGCCGGCTGCCTGGCCTGTAAATCCTGCGCGGGACAATGCCCGGTCAAGGTCAATGTCCCGGAATTCCGCTCGCGTTTTCTCGAGCTGTATCACGGTCGCTATCAACGCCCGATGCGCGATTATCTGATCGGCTCGCTGGAGTTCACCATTCCCTACATGGCCTACGCGCCGGGCCTGTACAACGCGGTGATGGGTTCGAATTGGGTGAGTCGTTTGCTGGAGCGACACGTCGGCATGCTCGACAGTCCGCTGATCCACCGCTTCGACCTGCAGAACACGTTGACCCGCTGCAAAGTCGCTGTCGCCAGCGTGCCCGCCCTGCGCGAACTGACTGCCGCACAACGTGAGCGAAGCGTGGTGTTGGTGCAGGACGCCTTCACCCGCTACTTTGAAACACCGCTGTTGGCGAGCTATATCCAGTTGGCGCATCAGTTGGGCTACCGCGTGTTTCTGGCGCCCTACAGTGCCAACGGCAAGCCTTTGCACGTGCAGGGTTTCCTCGGTGCATTCGCCAAAGCGGCGATCCGCAACGCCAATCAGCTCAAGGCCCTGGCCGACTGTGGCGTGCCGTTGGTTGGCCTGGACCCGGCGATGACGCTGGTCTATCGCCAGGAATATCAGAAAGTGCCGGGCCTCGACGGCTGCCCGAAAGTCTTGCTGCCCCAGGAGTGGCTGGTTGATGTGTTGCCTGAAAGGTCCCGTCACGCTGATCAGACGTTCCGTTTGATGGCGCACTGCACCGAAAAGACCAACGTCCCGGCCAGCACCTCGCAATGGGAAACCGTGTTTGCCAGGCTTGGGCTGAAGCTGGTGACCGAGGCAACCGGCTGTTGCGGCATGTCGGGCACCTATGGCCACGAAGCGCGTAACCAAGAGACCTCACGGACTATTTTCGAGCAGTCATGGGCGGGCAAGCTGGACAAGGCGGGTGAAGCGCTGGCGACGGGGTATTCGTGCCGCAGCCAGGTCAAGCGCCTGGCCAGCAAGCAACTGCGTCACCCGCTGGAGGTGGTGTTGGAGCATGTGCTCGTTGAGTGAAGGGGGATTGAGTAGTCCGTTGGATGGCCGGGTTACCGCTCGCGTCCTCGAGTCTCGGCCAGAATGCGAGCGGCATCCCGCGCCGGCGGCAATCCGAATACGCGGGCGTAATCGCGGCTGAATTGGGTGGCGCTTTCGTAGCCGACATCGAATGCCGCACTCGTGACGCTCTTCGCACTGGACACCAGCAGCGTGCGTGCCTGAAGCAATCGCACGCGCTTTTGGTACTGCAAGGGGCTCAACGTCGTCACCGCCTTGAAGTGACGGTGAAAGGCAGACACGCTCATCGCCGCCTTCTGCGCCAGCGCCTCCACTCGAATGGGTTCGGCGAAGTACTGCCGAATCCACTGGATGGCCAGGCTGACCCGTGCCATGGCGGTATCCGGTGCCGCAATTTCACGCAGCATCCAGCCATGAGGACCTTGCAGCACGCGGTACAGGATCTCCCGTTCGTAAACGGGAGCGAGCGCTGCAATCTCCTCGGGGCTTTCCATCAGTCGCAGCATGCGAACCCATGCATCCATCAATTGCGGAGTGACGGCGGCCACTGAAAATCCCGGGTCGTTCTCGTAACGTCCAACGGGTTTTGGCAGGTCGGCCAGCAGCGTCGAGAGCACCATCGGGTCAAGTGTCAGGCTGACCGCAAGATAGGGCTCGCCCGAGACCGCCGGGTGCACGCTTCCCACCGCAGGCAATTCGATGGACATCACAAAATACGTCGCCGGGTCGTAGTGCAGCGTGCGATCGCCGACGGTCATCGATTTGCTGCCCTGGAGGATCAGGTTGATCATCGGATCGTAGACGGCAGCGAGCATGTGTTCGGGAATTTCGCCCTGGACCATGGCCACGCGCGGGATACCCGTTTCAGTGCGACGGTTCTTGGCCTCTGACGCCAACGCCCGAAGTTCGATCAGTTGTGTGTTCATGGGCGCATGCTGATCTGCGGGACACACGGGCGCAAGTAAAAAGCAGAAACAGGCAGGAATCGGGCAGGAACGGCTGCGTGCTCGACGTGGGTCATGGTTACTGTGGTCGCTCTTCTCATCGACAGCGGAGCATTACATGGGCGTTATCGTCATCACCGGAGGCAGCCGTGGCATCGGCGCCAGCACCGCCGAACAGTGTGCGCGGCAGGGCTTGGGCGTCATCCTCACCTATAAGACTAATGGGCAGGCCGCACAGTCTGTTGCAAGTCGCATCGAGCTGGCGGGTGGCAAGGCGGTGGCGCTGGAACTGGATGTCGCCGATGTCAGTAGCTTTGGGACATTTCGTACGGCCGTCGTGCAGGCATTGCAGGTGACCTGGGGTGTGAGCACCCTGAGTGGTCTGGTCAACAACGCGGGCCACGGCTTGTTCAATCCGCTTGAGTCGGTCACTGAATCACAGTTCGACAGTTTGCTGAACGTCCACCTCAAGGGCCCGTTCTTCCTCACCCAAGCCTTGCTTTCATTGATGGAGGAGGGCGCCGGCATCGTCAATCTGACCAGTGCGACCACCCGCGTGGCGACGGCGGGCGTGGCACCTTACGCCGCCTTCAAGGGTGGGCTGGACGTGCTCACCCGGTACATGGCCAAGGAATTCGGCGCCCGCCGCATTCGGGCCAATGCCGTCTCGCCCGGGGCGATCCGAACCGAGTTGGGTGGTGGCTTGAATGACGAGTTCGAGGCGTTGCTGGCCTCGCAAACGGCGCTTGGCCAGGTGGGCGAACCGCAAGACGTGGCGCGGGTGATCGCCATGCTCCTGTCGGAAGAAGGACGCTGGATCAATGCCCAGACTATCGAAGTCGCCGGCGGCTACATCATCTGAACAGGGGGACTGATACATGCTTGATCACATCTTCATTTGCGTCACTGATATCGAGCGCTCGATCCGGTTCTACGACGCCGCACTCACGCCGCTTGGTATTACTGCGAGGCTCGATTTCGACGGCAAGGACGGTCCGCCAGGCCATCCGGACCTCAAGGGTTTCGGCGCCAACGGACGGATGTTTTTCTGGTTGCGCAAGGGTGTCGTCGAAGGGCGGGCGGTGCACGTGGGGTTCGTGGCGAGCAGCAAAGCCGAGGTCGACGCAGCTTACGCCGCCGCCATGAAGCATGGCGCAATCGACAATGGCGCACCCGGCGCACGCCTGCATTACGACCCGAACTATTACGCGGCCAACGTCCTTGATCCGGACGGTTACAGCCTCGAATTTGTCTACAAGAACTGGCAGCACACTCAATGAAAAAATTAATGATCTACGGCGCGACCGGTTATACCGGACGCATGGCTGCCGAGCATGCCAAGGCGCTGGGGCTGGACGTTGTGATCGCTGGGCGAAATGCCGACAGGTTGATGACGCTCGCTGCGCAACTGGACGTCACTTACCGGGTCTTTGCGCCCGACACACTGACAGCGCAATCCCTCGAAGGTGTCGGCGTGCTGTTGAACTTCGCCGGGCCTTTTGCACAGACGGCGGGGCCATTGATGCTGGCCTGTATCGAGGCAGGGGTCGACTATCTGGATATCACGGCCGAGATCAATGTCTATCGGCTGGCGGAACGGCTTGGCGTGCAAGCTGCCGAGGCGGACGTGATGCTGTTGCCCGGAGTGGGCTGGGACGTGGTGCCGACAGACTGCCTGGCGATGCATGTCGCTTGCCGTGTGCAGGGTCCGCAGTCACTGCGGGTGGCGCTTCAGGTCGCAGGCTCCATGTCACGCGGATCAGCCTTGAGTGTCAGCGAGATCATGGGCGCGGGCCTTTTGGCGCGTGTCGGCGGTGAGCTGGTTTCGACCCCCGATGCACAACCGGAACACTTCGACTTCGGCGATGGCCCGGTGCTGTGTGCGCCGCTGTCGTTCGGCGACCTGGTTACCGGGTGGCACTCCACCGGCATCCCCGATATCGCCATGTTCGTGCACATCACGGGAGATGCTTTCCCCGAAGGCGATCTGTCTCAACTTCCCGATGGCCCGAGTGCACAGCAGCGTGAAGCTCATCGAGCCCGGGCAGTCGCCGAAGTCACCGGCGCGGATGGCAGCGTTGCACGTTCGGTCATAGGGACCGTCAACGGATACACCTACACGCCGTTGGCGGCGGTGGAGGCTGCGCGTCGGGTATTGAATAACGAACGGCGACCGGGCTTCGAAACGCCGGCACGACTGCTCGGGATGGGCTTCGCGCAGACGATCGCCGGGACGACGATCAGTGATTTTTAGAATCGCGGTTCATTGCAACTCGATCTCACGTTCATCAAACGCTGTCTGTGCCTGCATGACCGCGTCCAGGTGATTGAACGTCCAGAGATACAACGCGCGGAACGGTTCTTCCAGCGTGCGCCCCAATGGCGTGATGCTGTATTCCACCGCGATCTGCGAGGACGGGATCACCCGCCGGGCAAGGATGCCGTTGCGCTCCAGGCGACGCAGGGTCTGGGTCAGCGCCTTTTGGGTAATGCCGTCCAGGCAGCGCTTGAGTTCATTGAAGCGCAGCGGCTTCTCGCACAGTGCGGCGAGTATCAGTACCGACCATTTATCAGCGATCTGATCCAGCAGGAATCGGCTGGAACAATCGACGCCTCTATTTCCGGAGTCGGGCTCGTCTTGAGCCTGCGTCCGATCGTCATTTTCGAGCATGGGGTTTCCTCCGATATACCTGATGACTTCAAAGTGCGTAATTGATATCTGGTATACGAAAGATACCATGCGAGCTAATTTCGAGGAGTTACCCATGTCATTCACAAACCCGACGGAAACCGCAGACAAACTGGCTGTGGTCGAGACCCTTTACCGATTCGCCGCGGGCATCGACCTGCGTGACAGAGATTTGCTGGCGTCAGCTTTCGTCGAAGACGCGGTCTCGGACTTCCGGCCTGCCGCGGCAAAAGCCGGTTTCGATTATCCGGTGCTGGAAGGCCGGGAGTTGATCGTCGCAGCGCTGTCCGATTCGCTCGCCCAGATCGACACGACGCATTCGGTGAGCAATCCCCGGGTCAGCGTCGAAGGTGACAAGGCGCATCTGGAAGCGATCGTTGAAGCACAACACCTGCCTCAAAACGATCACTCGCGCCATTACCTGATGAAAAACCGCTACGACGTCGAATTGGTCCGGCGGGGTGCGGTTTGGCTTATTGAGCGTGTTACGGTCGACAATGTCTGGCGCACGGGGGATCCGGGTGTTCTCTCGGGCGTTTAGCATCGAAAGCGTTCTAAGCAGAGTCTTCATGACACATGTTTACCGGCGAAAAAAGCAATTGTGACGCGCTGTAGGTCAAATTAGAGGTGCCCAGACTTTCGCACGCGACTCTTGGCGTTTGCCTACAAACGTTCAGGAGTTACCTGCTATCCGGATCTTGATGGGCAGTGAATAGTAAGAGGGCAGAGCGGGAGAAGTGAGCGGTTGCAGGCGATGGATATTCACCCACGTTCAGCGGCTATCCGGATAGCTGCTCATAGGCTGCTCGCTAAAAAGTGAAAGGATGGATTCATGCTCCAAAACGACCGCGACAATCTGGAGCTCGATAAAATACAAGTCGAAATTCGAAAACTCCTGGTTGAGTCTCGTAAACTCAAGGCGGAAGAAACCAAGCTGAAGCAGGATGCCTTCTGGTACCCGTTTGCAGTGGGGGCAGGTATGGTGACCGCCATCGTAGCCGCTGCGGGCTTTTGGTTTAAGTTATAGGCGCTGGGTTCGCGACAACGGGCCATACATCGCAAGCGCTTGAGCTTTGCGGTTGCGCAGTCCACATTGCTAACAAAGGTTTATGTTCAGATTTGATTTGTGTCGTCAAAGGAAATGCAGCATGCCAATACAAAGTAGTAATCAAGACAGCATTGAGCAATTGCACCGTGAAGTAGCTGCTCTGGCTGAAGAAATGCGCAGCCCCACCCCGACCGCACTCCGCACTACGGTAGTCCCGTTTAGCATCGGTGCTGCGTTAGCTTTGACCACGTTTATCGCCGTCGCCCTGGTGGCGAAGCTGATCTGATCTGCCATCGCCCCTCTCTTTATTGCCCTCATTCGTCCCTCTGAGCAGCAGGCCAGGCACTGATCACCGATTGCAGGAACTGCCCGGACAACTCCGGGTTGTCCAACGCCCTGGCAATCAACATCGCCCCGGCGATCGATGACAGGATGCGCAGCGATTCCTGGTATTTTTCCTCGTCACTTTCCCCCTCGACCAGCGCCATCAGCGTTTCGATCAAACGCTCGACGCCTTTGGTGAAGGAGTTGCTGACGGTCCCGCCGGCGCGGGCAACATCGGCGCCCAATGCCGGGATGGGGCAGCCCTCGGTCCAGTTATCCAGGTGCCCTTGCGTCAGGTAACCCTTGATGAGCTCGGGAATGGATTTGGCGTCCCGCCAGTCCTGGATATTGGACTCGAACGTGCGGGTGACGGCTTCTGAAGCCAACTGCTCCTTGCCTCCCGGAAACTGTCCGTAAAAGCCGCCATGGGTCAGGCCCACGGAGCGCGACAGTTCACCAATGCCGATGCCGTCGATTCCCTTTTCCCGATACAGCCGGGACGCGGCCGTGAGGATCGCCTCTTTGTTTGCGGCGGCCTGGTCTTTCGTGACTTTCATGAGTCTGCTCCTGTCGCCAGGTCGGCATCGCTTGGGAAAAGCTGTGCTGAGAGGCTGGTATTGATGATGCGCGTCATATAAAGTCGCTGCAATGGCTTTTCCGGTATCGACTCAAGTCTGGCGGATTCCCCGCCTGTGGCTCAAGTCAAAAATCTCTACGTGGACCTGCCCCATGAAACGTAATGATCTGCACAGTATCGATCTGAATCTGCTGGTGGTGTTCGACACGCTGATTCAGGAGCGAAACCTCACCCGCACCGCTGAGAAACTGTCGCTGGGCCAGCCCGCCATCAGTGCGGCGCTGGTGCGTTTGCGCAAGTTGTTCAACGACCCTTTGTTCGAGCGCATCGGTCGCCGAATGGTGCCCACCCCACGGGCATTGAGTGCGGCGCAGACGCTGGGGCCAGCGCTGGATTGCGTGTGTTCGGCAATCGCTCACAAGAGGGGTTAACCGGGTCGCCCCCTTTTTTTGTCCTTAAACATGACGGCTATCATTAATGATGATAGCCAACTTCACTCCGTTCGATTCGTCGTGACCTCGCGCGAGGCCGAGAATCCGCAAAATCCCAAACCGTCTGGCGGACACACCCCATGGAACAGTCACTCAAACCTTTG
Organism: Pseudomonas sp. BF-B-15; assembly: GCF_019946675.1. Taxonomy (NCBI): domain Bacteria; kingdom Pseudomonadati; phylum Pseudomonadota; class Gammaproteobacteria; order Pseudomonadales; family Pseudomonadaceae; genus Pseudomonas; species Pseudomonas sp. BF-B-15. Next base: position 15,152 of record NZ_JAGYFZ010000055.1, on the reverse strand, counting down.
CGTTATCCCTTGGCTGCGTTGGCGCTGCTGATGCTTACCGCGTGTGAACGCACACCCAGCGCCGCACAGGCTCCGGGGGCGCCGCACGTCACCGTCGCCAAAGTGCTCGAGCAGCCCATTACCGAGTGGGATGAAGTCACCGCTCGCCTGGAAGCACCGGAAACCGTCGAGGTTCGTCCACGGGTGTCGGGCCAGATCGAACGTGTTGCCTTTACCGATGGCGCGCTGGTGAAGAAGGGCGACTTGCTGTTCCAGATTGATCCACGGCCGTTCGAACATGAGGTGCATCGCATCGAGGCGCAGTTGCAACAGGCACGCGCCACCCTGGTCCGCACCGGCAACGAAGCGCAGCGCGGCCAACGTCTATTGAGCAGCAACGCGATCTCCGCAGAGCTCGCCGACACCCGCACGACCACGGCGCAAGAGGCCAGGGCCGGTGTCGATGCCATTCAGGCGCAGCTGGATCTGGCGCGTTTGAACCTCAGTTTCACCCGCGTTACCGCGCCGATCACCGGCCGCGTCAGCCGTGCGGAAATCACCGCCGGCAACATCGTGACCGCCGACACTACAGCGCTGACCAGCGTGGTCTCCACGGACAAGGTCTACGCCTATTTCGATGCGGACGAGCGCATGTTCCTCAAGTACAGCCTGCTTTCCCGTCAGGGCCAGCGCGGTCAAGCCACGCCGGTGTACATGGGCCTGTCGAACGAGGAGGGCAACAGCCACCTCGGGCAGATGAACTTCGTCGACAACCAGGTCAATCCGAAAACCGGCACCATCCGTGGTCGCGCGGTGTTCGATAACGCAGACGGCCAGTACACCCCCGGCCTGTATGCCCGGTTGAAACTGGTGGGCAGCGCCGCCTATCCCGGCCTGTTGATCAAGGACGAAGCGGTGGGCACCGACCTCGGCAAAAAATTCGTGCTGGTGGTCGATCAGGACAACAAAGCCGTGTATCGCAGCGTCGATCTGGGGCCGAAGCTTGAAGGCTTGCGCATCGTGCGCAGCGGCTTGCAGAAAGAAGATCGTATCGTCATCAACGGCCTGCAGCGCGTGCGGCCCGGCGCGGTGATCGACCCGCAGGATGCGCCGATGGCCAGCCCGGAAACCGTCGCCACACTGGCTCGCCAGCGTCAGGCCATCGAAGCCTCCAATCAGCCGGCGGCCGCTAAATCACCTGCCCTGGTGAAAGCGGATTCTGCCGCTGCACCTCGCGGATAAGGAGCACCGACATGAAGTTCTCCCAGTTCTTTATCACGCGGCCGATCTTTGCGGCGGTGCTGTCGCTGCTGATCCTGATCGCCGGCGCGATCTCGCTGTTCCAGTTGCCGATCAGTGAATATCCGGAAGTGGTTCCACCGACCGTCGTCGTTCACGCCAACTACCCGGGCGCCAACCCGAAAGTCATCGGCGAAACCGTGGCAGCCCCTTTGGAGCAAGCCATCACCGGTGTCGAGAACATGCTGTACATGTCCTCGCAATCCACGGCTGATGGCCGGCTTACCCTGACCGTGACTTTCGCGTTGGGCACCGACCTGGACAACGCCCAGGTCCAGGTGCAGAACCGCGTGACCCGTACCGAGCCCAAGCTGCCCGAGGAAGTGACGCGTATCGGTATCACCGTCGACAAGGCGTCCCCCGAGCTGACGTTGCTGGTGCACTTGGTGTCGCCGGACAAACGCTACGACATGCTCTACCTGTCCAACTACGCGATCCTCAACGTCAAGGACGAGCTGTCGCGTCTGGAAGGGATCGGCGATGTGAAGATGTTCGGCATCGGCGATTACTCGCTGCGTATCTGGCTCGATCCGGACAAAACCGCTTCACGCAATCTGACTGCCACTGATGTGGTCACAGCGGTGCGCGAACAGAACCGTCAAGTCGCCGCCGGGCAACTGGGTTCGCCACCCGCACCAAATGCCACCAGCTTTCAGATGTCGATCAACTCCCAAGGGCGGTTGGTCAGCGAAGAAGAGTTTGAAAACGTGATCGTGCGCAGTGGCCCGAACGGCGAAATCACGCGCCTGAAGGACATTGCCCGGATCGAACTGGGTTCCAACCAGTACGCCTTGCGCGCCTTGCTCAACAACCAGGAAGCGGTGGCGATGCCGATCTTCCAGCGGCCGGGTTCCAACGCCATCGACGTCTCCGATCAGGTGCGGGCGAAGATGGCCGAGCTGAAGAAAAACTTCCCGGAAGGCATGGATTACGAGATCGTCTACGACCCGACGATTTTCGTCCGCAGCTCGATTGAGGCGGTGGTACACACGCTGTTCGAAGCACTGATTCTCGTGGTGCTGGTCGTTATCCTGTTCCTGCAAACCTGGCGCGCTTCGATCATTCCTTTGGTGGCCGTGCCCGTGTCGCTGATCGGTACGTTTGCCGTGATGCACCTACTCGGATTTTCGCTCAACGCGCTGTCGCTGTTCGGCCTGGTACTCGCCATCGGGATCGTGGTCGACGATGCCATTGTTGTGGTGGAGAACGTCGAACGAAACATTGAATCCGGACTGGAGCCGGTCGAAGCGACCAAGAAAGCCATGGGCGAAGTGACCGGGCCGATCATCGCCACGGCGCTGGTGCTGTGCGCGGTGTTCGTGCCAGCCGCGTTCATCTCCGGGCTGACAGGGCAGTTCTATAAACAGTTCGCGTTGACCATCGCGATTTCCACGGTGATCTCGGCGTTCAACTCCCTGACCTTGTCACCGGCGTTGGCAGCGGTGTTGCTCAAGGCTCATGGCGCACCGAAAGACCGGTTCTCCAGAGTGCTGGATCGTTTGCTCGGTGGCTGGCTGTTCAAACCGTTCAACCGTTTCTTTGAAAAGGCCAGTCACGGCTACATGGTTGCCGTGGCCAAAGTCATTCGTGGCAGCAGCGTGGCGTTGTTGGTGTACGCCGGTCTGATCGCCATGACCTGGATGGGTTTCAGCACCACGCCGACCGGCTTCGTGCCGACCCAGGACAAAAAGTACCTGGTGACCTTCGCGCAATTGCCGGATGCCGCGAGTCTCGACCGCACCGAATCGGTGATCCGTCGCATGAGCACCATCGCCATGAACGAGCCGGGTTTCGACAGTGCCGTGGCATTCCCGGGTCTTTCAATCAACGGTTTCACCAACAGCCCGAACGCCGGTATTGCGTTCATCGGCTTGAGTTCGTTTGAAGAGCGTAAAGACCCGAGCCTGTCTGCCAAGGCGATTTCCGCCTCGCTCAACGGCAAGTTCGGCGGCATTCAGGATGCCTACATCGCTGTGTTCCCGCCACCGCCGGTACAAGGCCTGGGTACCATCGGTGGCTTCCGCCTGCAGATCGAAGACCGTGGCAACCTGGGCTACGACGAGCTGTACAAAGAGACCATGAACATCATCGCCAAGAGCCGTAGCACGCCGGAGCTGGCCAACCTGTTCACCAGCTACACCGTCAACGTGCCGCAGGTCGAAGCCGCCATTGACCGGGAAAAAGCCAAGACTCACGGGGTGAAGATCAACGATATTTTCGACACCTTGCAGGTCTACCTGGGCTCGCTGTACGCCAACGACTTCAACCGTTTTGGCCGGACCTATCAGGTCAACGTGCAGGCCGAGCAACAGTTCCGCCAGGAGCCTGAACAGATCGGTCAGTTGAAGGTGCGCAATGATCGCGGCGAGATGATTCCGCTGGCCACGTTCGTCAAGGTCAGCCCGACGTCAGGCCCTGACCGGGTCTCGCACTACAACGGCTTCCTCACCGCAGAAATCAACGGCAGTGCAGCCCCCGGCTACAGCTCCGGACAGGCACAAGCCGCGATTGAAAAGTTGCTCAAGGAAGAATTGCCCAATGGCATGACGTACGAGTGGACCGATCTGACCTACCAGCAAATCCTGTCGGGCAACACGGCTTTGCTGGTGTTCCCGCTCTGCGTGCTGTTGGCGTTCCTGGTGCTGGCGGCGCTGTATGAAAGCTGGAGCCTGCCATTGGCGGTGATCCTGATTGTGCCGATGACCCTGCTGTCGGCGATTGCCGGGGTGATCATTTCCAAGGGCGACAACAACATCTTCACCCAGATCGGCCTGATCGTGTTGGTCGGCCTGGCCTGCAAAAACGCGATCCTGATCGTCGAGTTCGCCAAGGATAAACAGGACCAGGGCATGTCGCCGCTGGATGCAGTGCTGGACGCTTGCCGCATGCGTCTGCGGCCGATTCTGATGACGTCCTTCGCGTTCATCATGGGGGTGATTCCGTTGGTGACGTCCACGGGTGCCGGCTCGGAAATGCGTCGTGCGATGGGTGTCGCGGTGTTCTCCGGGATGCTCGGCGTGACCTTCTTCGGGTTGCTGCTGACGCCCGTGTTCTTCGTGCTGATTCGTCGCTACATCGAGCGCAAAAACGCGCGCAAGGTCACCAAGGCTCATCAGGCAAACGCACTTAACCAGGAGGCACATTCATGAACACCTTGAAGCTTTTTTTACCCAGCCTTCTGGTCGTCGCGCTCGGCGCCTGCACGGTAGGCCCCGACTACAAAACGCCGGACACCGCGCCTGCCAATGTCGTGTCTGCCCAAGGCAGTGCCTACGATCAATCGCGTTTTGAAACGGTGTGGTGGCAACAGTTTGATGACCCCACGCTCAATCAGTTGGTGAGCAAATCCCTGGAGGGCAACCGCGACTTGCGCGTCGCGTTTGCCCGCTGGAAAGCGGCCCGGGCGATTCGTGATGACGTCAGCAATGACATTTTGCCGGTTGTCACCAGCCGCGTCAGCAGCCAGCATGGCAAGTCGCAAGTGCCTGGCCTGACCGAAAGCCGCGTCAATATCGAACGCTACGACCTGGGCCTCGACATGGCTTGGGAAGTCGATCTGTTCGGCCGGATCCAGCGTCAACTGGAATCCAGCAGCGCCCAGGAAGACGCTGCCGCCGCAGACTTGTATCAGCTTCGCGTGACAATGATCGCCGAGCTGGTGGATGCCTACGGCCAATTGCGTGGCGCGCAGTTGCGGGAAAAAATTGCCCTGGCCAACCTTAAGAATCAGCAGGATTCGCGCAGCGTGACGGTCAGCCTGCGCGATGCCGGCGTGGGTAATGAGCTCGACGTGGTGCGTGCCGACGCACGTTTGGCGGCTGTCGAGGCGACGGTTCCGCAACTGCAAGCGGAACAGGTGCGGCAGAAAAACCGCATCGCCACGCTGTTGGGTGAACGCCCGGATACGTTGAGCGTGTCGTTGAGCCCTGCGCAGTTGCCCGCCATCGCCAAAGCATTGCCGATCGGTGATCCCGCCGAGCTGCTGCGCCGGCGCCCCGATGTGCTCGCCGCCGAGCGCAGGCTGGCGTCCTCCACGGCGGAAATCGGCGTGGCCACCGCCGACCTGTTTCCGAGAGTGAGCTTGAGCGGCTTCCTCGGTTTTACCGCTGGCCGTGGATCGCAGATTGGTTCCAGTGCCGCCAGAGCCTGGGGGTTGGGACCGAGCATTACCTGGGCAGCCTTTGACCTGGGCAGTGTGCGAGCGCGCATCCGGGGTGCCGACGCAAACGCCGAAGGCGCCTTGGCCACCTACGAACAGCAAGTGCTGCTGGCACTGGAAGAGTCGGAAAACGCCTTCAGCGACTACGGCAAGCGCCAGCAGCGGCTGCTGTCGTTGATCCGGCAAAGCGAGTCCAGCCGAGCGGCGGCAGACCTGGCGGCGGTCCAGTACAAGGAAGGCACGGTGGATTATCTGGTGTTGCTGGATGCGCAGCGTGAACGCCTGAACGCCGAGGATGCGCAGGCCTTGGGTGAGACTGATCAGTACCGGGGCATCGTCGCGATCTACAAGGCGTTGGGAGGAGGGTGGGACAGTGGCGGCAAAAAAGTGGTAGCAACGAACTGATGCTGGTGTGAGATCTGTCGCCCTACGCTGACGGTGTGGGGCGGCCGGTCGGATATTTCGGATGCATCACCATCCTTTCACGCCACTCATATCGGGCAACTTGTGCGCAATGCCCTTGTGGCAGTCGATGCAAGTGGCCTCGCCCTTGGCCAATGCGGTGGAGTGCATGGCCGCAGCGCGTTTGCCCTGGCGGGTAAAGTCCATGAACTCAAAGTTGTGGCAGTTGCGACATTCGCGCGAGTCGTTGGCCTTGAGCCTGGCCCATTCATGTTCCGCCAGTTCACGGCGCAAGGTGAGGAATTTGTCGCGGGTGTCGATGGTGCCGAACAGCTTGCCCCAGACTTCCTTCGATGCCTGCATCTTGCGCGCGATCTTGTGCGTCCACTCATGGGGGACGTGGCAGTCCGGGCAACTGGCGCGCACACCGGATCGGTTGGTGTAGTGAATGGTGTCCTGCAACTCGACATAGACGTTGTCGCGCATCTCGTGGCAGGAAATACAGAACTTCTCGGTGTTGGTCAGCTCCAGCGCCGTGTTGAAACCGCCCCAGAAAATGATCCCGGCGATAAAACCGCCCAGTGTCAGAAACCCCAGGCTGAAGTAAACGCTGGGTCGACAGAGGATGCCCCAATAATCCTTAAGCAGGGCGAACAGTGCTTTCATGGCGCCTCCTCAAGGTTTTTGCGCAGCGTTGGCATCGTCTTGCAGGATTTTGTCGATGGTTTCAAAGGTGTTGCCCACCAGCGGCAGTACCTCTTTTTGCGGCACGTGGCACTGAGTACAGAAGTAGCGCCGGGGCGAGACCGCCGCCAGCGCCTGACCGTCGCGGTCCATGTAGTGGGTGATGCTGATCATCGTCGCCTGGGTGCGCGCGCTATTGGCCCGGCTGTGGCACGTCAGGCATTTGTTGCCGTTCTTGTCGATCTGGTACCCGCGAATGCTGTGGGGAATGGTCGGCGGCTGGTCAGGATAGTTGCGCTCGCGCTTCAGGTCCTTGTTTTCATCGTTGGCAATCGGTGGCGCGGGCATGCTCCGGGTGAGGGTGCCGCCGGGGCGGCGACCGTCGGGGCCGGGCGCATCCAGCGGGTAATCGACCTCGGCGGCGAGCACCATGCCCATTGCGGCAAGCAGTACCAGGGGCAGGATTCGAAAAGTCATGACGGTTCTCCTCAAGCCGCGCTGATCAACTCGATGCGGATGGCGCATTTCTTGTAGTCGGTCTGCTTGGAGATCGGGTCGGTGGCGTCGAGCGTGACCTTGTTGATCAACTTGTTGGCATCGAAAAACGGCACGAACACCAGGCCGCGGGGTGGTTTGTTGCGCCCGCGGGTTTCGATACGCGCGCGGATTTCACCGCGGCGGCTGATCAGCTTCACTTCACTGCCACGCCGTGCCTTCAAGGCCTTGGCGTCCTCCGGATGCATGTACACCAGGGCGTCCGGCACCGCTCTGTACAACTCCTCGACTCGCTGGGTCATGCTGCCCGTATGCCAGTGTTCGAGGACCCGGCCGGTGCTCAGCCAGAACGGGTAGTCAGCATCCGGGATTTCGGCCGGTGGTTCGTAGGGCAGGGCGAAGATGATCGCCTTCTTGTCCGGGTAGCCATAGAACTGCACTTCGCTGCCGGCCTCCACGTAAGGATCGAGGCCCTCGCGATAACGCCAGCGGGTCTCCTTGCCGTCGACCACCGGCCAGCGCAGGCCCCGTTCGCTGTGGTAAAGGTCGAAGGGTGCCAGGTCATGGCCGTGGCCACGACCGAACCGGGCGTACTCTTCGAACAAGCCTTTTTGCGCATAGAAACCAAAGGCCTTGGCTTCGTCGTTCTTGTAGCCGGCCTCGATTTGCTCGACGGGAAACTGGTCGACCTGACCGTTCCTGAATAGAACCTCGAACAGGGTTTTGCCTTTGTATTGCGGCGATTTGGCCAGCAACTCGGCAGGCCAGGTTTCGTCGGTGGTGAAGCGTTTGGAAAACTCCATCAGCTGCCACAAGTCCGATTTGGCGTCTCCCGGTGCGGTGACCAATTGATGCCAGAACTGCGTGCGACGTTCGGCATTGCCAAAGGCGCCTTCCTTTTCCACCCACATGGCGCTGGGCAGGATCAGGTCGGCGGCCTGGGCGGAAACGGTGGGGTAAACGTCCGAGACGATGACGAAGTTTTCCGGGTTGCGCCAGCCAGGCAAGACTTCCTGCATGATGTTCGGCCCGGCGTGCATGTTGTTGCTGGCCTGGGTCCAATACACGTTGAGGACGCCGTCCTTGAGCATGCGGCTCTGTTGCACCGCGTGAAAACCGACTTTCTCCTGGATGGTGCCGGCCGGCAGTTTCCAGATCTGTTCTGCGGTGGCGCGGTGCTTGGGGTTGGTCACTACCATGTCGGCGGGCAAGCGGTGGGAGAAGGTGCCGACCTCCCGCGCAGTGCCACAGGCCGACGGCTGGCCGGTCAACGAGAATGGGCTGTTGCCCGGCTCGCTGATCTTGCCGGTGAGCAGGTGGATGTTATAGATCAGATTGTTGGCCCACACCCCGCGTGTGTGTTGGTTGAAACCCATGGTCCAGAACGACACGACCTTGCGTTCGGGGTCCGCATAAAGTTCAGCCAGGGCCTTGAGGCGTTCCGGGGCAACGCCGGACTCTTTCGCGGTACGTTCCAGGGTGTAGGGTTTGACGAACGCGGCGAACTGCTCGAAGGACATATCGGTCCAGGTATTGGCCTTGTCGGCATTCTTCGCCTGTTTTTCCCGTGGGTCGTCGGGACGCAAGCCGTAGCCGATGTCATCGGCGCCTTTGGCGAAGCGCGTGTGCTTGCTGATGAAATCCTTATCGACCTTACCGTTTTCAATGATGTGGTTGGCAATGTAATTGAGGATCAGCAGGTCGGATTGCGGCGTGAATACCATGGGAATATCGGCCAGTTCGAAGCTGCGATGCTCGAAGGTCGACAGCACCGCGACTTTCACGTGCGGCTGGCTCAGGCGCCGGTCGGTGACCCGGCTCCATAGAATCGGGTGCATCTCAGCCATGTTCGAGCCCCACAGCACAAAGGCGTCGGTGGCTTCGATGTCGTCGTAGCAGCCCATCGGTTCATCCGCGCCAAAAGTGCGCATGAAACCCATCACCGCCGAGGCCATGCAATGGCGGGCATTGGGGTCGATGTTGTTGCTGCGAAAACCGGCTTTCATCAATTTGTTGGCCGCGTAACCTTCCCAAACCGTCCATTGCCCGGAACCGAACATGCCGATCGATTCCGGGCCTTTGTTCTTCAGGGCTTGCTTGAACTTTTCTTCCATGATGTCGAAGGCCTGGTCCCAGCTGATCGGCTGGAATTCGCCCTGTTTGTCGAACTGGCCGTTGGTCATGCGCAGCAGTGGCTGGGTCAGGCGGTCCACGCCGTACATGATTTTGGAGAGAAAATAGCCCTTCACGCAGTTGAGTCCGCGATTGACCTCGGCCTTGACGTCGCCATGGGTGGCGACCACCCGGTTGTCGCGGGTCGCGACCATCACGCTGCACCCGGTGCCGCAGAAACGGCAGGGCGCCTTGTTCCAGTCCAGGGTGACCATGTCCGCTTCGGTAATCAGGTTACTGGCGGAGGTGGCAATCGGCAGGCCAGCGGCGGCGGCTGCGATGGCCGCGGCCTGGGCCTTGACGAACTCTCGGCGGGACATGCTCATTCGGTGTCTCCTGTGGGCTCTAGGAGTTCGTGATAGATCAACGCGGCGTTGAGCACACCCGGCAGATTGTTGATTTGCTCGATACGTTGCAGGATCTGATTTTCGTGGCTGGCCTCAAGCACGACCACCAGTTTTCCGGCGGCACTTTCGTGATGTAATTCCAGGCCGTCCAATAGACGCAAGTTGGCTTTGACGGCGTCGAATAGTTCAGGTCGGGCAAGTACCACCAGGCTGGCTATATGCAGAGTTTCGTCCATGCGCTGACTCCAACAGGCTCTGAAAGAGAACTATCAGTTAGGTGGCCCGGGCGGGCCGTAGAGCATTTGGAAAAACCAGATGAGGAAGCCATAGCCGCCCACTATCGCGACCGACAGCAGCGGAAAAAGGCAGACGACAAGAAAGACAAACAGCCGGGCTTCTTTGCGACGCTGCGGTTTTTGTTCTTCAGCCAACGACATGAGAATCTCCTGCCGAAACTTGCGTTGATACTAGATCAGTAGTTAAGGGGAGGACTTCTGCCCTGAGTTTTTCTCGACCAATGGTTAACTATCGGTCCAGCAGAGGTGCCAGCAGTGCACACATGCTGCGCCAGTGCGAACCCTCCCAGTAAACCCGTTGGCAGGCGTCGCAGCGCAGGAAGTGCGAATAGAGCGCGCCAACGCGTGGCGGCACCTGCGGCCGGGCCAGTTCCGGGCTGATCTCGTGCAGCGGCAGGTTGCAATGAAGGCACAGGCTGAATGGCCGCGCGCTACGCGCCAGGTCGAGGCGCTCGTACAATTCGCGCAGCTGCAGCGACGGTTTCAGGGCGTGCACGTAACAGCCATGGCTGATGATCCGCCGCTTGAGCAGTTCGCGGTCACGGGTCAGCACGATACGTCCTTGCTGCGCAGCGATCTCAGCGATCTCGCCATCCTCGAAGCCATTGTCGTAGAGGGTGTCGAAGCCGCTCATGCGCAGCAGGTTGGCCAGCCCGCCCAGGTGCGCATCCGCGACGAAGCGCAGCACCCGTAAAGGTTGAGCCCGAACCTTTAACAGCGGGCTGATGTCCAGCGTTTCGAACTTGGGATACACCGCCAACCGGTCATCATCGAAGATCACCCGCTCGAAACCCACCGACTCGCCGTTGAGCAACACCAGTTCGACCTCCGTGTGCGGTATCCCGAGCGCCTCGATCATGTGCTTGACCGTTGCCCCTCGCGCGCACTTGCAGGTGAATGACTGCCGCCGTCGTTCGGCCGGCAGGAAATCGTTGAGCTCCTCGTAGAAGCGGAAGGTTGCACTGGCCATGATGAACAGTATGGCAGGGCTGCAGGATGAGCGAGTCTGGCCCGGACACCTTCTGCGGCGGGGCCCCGACTACGATCGTGTTGGAATTGCTCAGGGATAGGTTTGATGTCGATTTGTTCAGGGGGCTTCGAGGCCGCCAGGATAAAAAACAGTGGGCCAAATGTATCGCTGTGTATCCAGACCCGCTGTAAAGATGCTGGCGTACAAATGCCCCTCGATCCGGATACATCCGGGATACACGGTTGCAGTCAAATAGCCTGGCCTTAGCGAGAAAGCAAACGCACCTCGCACCACGGCTTATAGCCCTGGCGGCATGACCCTGAGCGGCCTCACCGCACACAGTATCCGGAGAAATAACCATGTCCCGTCTTTCGAACAAATCCCGTATTGGCCTGATCGCTGTTTCACTGGTCGGCTGCATGAACCTCGCTTCGTCTGCCTTCGCCGCTGACGCACTGCCTCAAGGCTACCAACTCGCCGCGGCGGAAAAGACCAGTGAAGGCAAGTGTGGCGAAGGCAAGTGCGGCGCCAGCGAAACCGGCGCCAAAGTCACCAAGGCCGGTGAAGGCAAGTGCGGTGAAGGCAAATGTGGCGATGCTTCCTTCGCCCGTACCGACACCGACCACGACGGCCGCGTTTCCCTGAAAGAATTGCTGACCGTGGCCCCAAAGGGTGCTGAAGAGTTCAAGGCGATGGACACCAACAACGACGGTTTCCTTTCCGAAGGCGAGGTCTACAAATTCCGCACCAACCAGTTCACCTCCAACGGCAAGAAAGTGCCAACCGAGCTGTTCACCAAAATGAGCAAAGCGCAGGGCTGATAGTGGGGGCTGCCGACTACAACGACATCGGTGTGGCGAGATAGGGTTTTCTCTATCTCGCCACATCGGTGTTTATTTGTTGCGATCTATAAAGCGCTGGGGGGAGGCAGGGTCGCGGGGATTAATTGATGTTTGAGACGGCAAAAGCGGCAGGCAAAAAAAAGCTGCCAAAAATGGCAGCCATTGAAAGAGCCCGCAACGGGTTGAAGTCAGTATTACTTAAGATAAATGACAGCCTCGTGACAATTCTTCAATCCGCACTTTATTTCACGTGCTCCCCATCGGTCAGGACTTCCCTTCGGCGCAATCACTGCTCTAATAACAGCACCGATGTTCCGTTCACTGTCTTGAAAGAGGGGGCGTTGCTCATGACCGAAAAATCCCGGGTGCTGTTCGTCTGCGCTAAAAATGACATTCGTTCATTGATGGCGGAGTCTCTCCTGAAACATACCGACTCCGAACACTTTGAAGCCTTCAGCGCGGGGCTGGAAGCCAGTGAAGTCGATCCGCGAACGCTTGAGTCGCTGGAACATATCGGCGTCGACGCAACCGGCTTGCGCAGCAAATCAATCAGCGAGTTTGAAGGCCAGCAGTTCGACTATGTCATCACGCTGTGTGACAAATCATCGGAAGAGGCGGGCAAGATGCCGATCTCTGACGAAGTGATGACGTGGAATTTTGAGGATCCGGCGAGCAGTGAACGGCATGAACCTTTTCGACATGCTCTCCAGGAAATTCACGACCGCGTCAAAATGTTCGTCACTGTCAAAATGAGGCATTCAAGCGCTCATGCTTGATGTTCAAATCGACCGCTGATTCACCCGCCGGGTCAGTTCCTCTGCCGACTCCTTGCGTTCCGAGTAACGGTCAACCAGGTCCGGGCGCTCCCGCAGCAACAGGGTGAACTTCACCAGTTCCTCCATGACGTCCACCACCCGGTCATAAAGCGCGGACGGTTTCATGCGGTTGTCTTCGTCGAATTCCAGATAAGCCTTCGGCACGGAAGACTGGTTGGGGATGGTGAACATCCGCATCCAGCGCCCCAGCACACGCAGTTGATTCACTACGTTAAACGACTGAGAACCACCACTGACTTGCATGACCGCGAGGGTTTTGCCCTGGGTCGGGCGAATGGCGCCTAGCGCGAGCGGCACCCAGTCTATCTGCGCCTTGAACACGGCCGACATCGAGCCGTGACGTTCAGGAGAGCACCAGACCTGTCCTTCGGACCATTGCATCAGTTCGAGCAGTTCCTGGACTTTCGGGTGATCGGTCGGTGCATCGTCCGGCAGAGGAAGGCCGGATGGATTGAAGATCCGCGTTTCTGCACCGAAATGTTCGAGTAATCGGGCGGCTTCTTCGATCAGCAGACGGCTGAATGAACGCGGTCGGGTCGATCCGTACAACAGCAGGATTCGTGGCTTGTGCGGGGTGTCGTCACCGGCAATGGATTGAATCAGGGAGGCGTCGAGATTGGGCAGTTCGTGGGACATGAGGGCTCCGGTTACAGGGTGCTGATGCGATCGAGTTCGCGCTTCAACGCATCCCGGTCAAGTTCGCCGAAGGGCAGGGCGAGGAAGGCCCGGCAGCGTGTTTCGATGCGCGCCAGGGTTGAGTGGAAGGCTGCGGTCACGACCGCTTCGTCGCCCTTCACCTCGGATGGATCTTCCAATCCCCAATGGGCCTTCAGCGCCGGCCCGAAGTAAACCGGGCACGCCTCGCCGGCAGCCTTGTCACAGACGGTGATGACAATGTCCGGTGGGTTGGCTTCGAAGGCGTCGTTGCCTTTACTGCTCAACCCGTCAATCGCGATGCCGGCTTCTTGCAACGTCACAAGACTGCGCGGCAGAACCTGGCCCTTGGGGAAGCTGCCGGCACTGACTGCCTGAAAACCTTGCGGCGCGAGATGATTGAACATCGCTTCGGAGAGGATGCTGCGGCAGCTATTGGCGGTGCACATGAACAGAACGCGCATGGTGACTTCTCTTGGTACATATGGTTAATCGAATATACGGTTTTCCATATGGGGTGGTCAAATGCTGTCTGACTGTCAATTCATTGCCTGGCATGGGGGCGTTGCAGGAGTGCAGTCTACGAGTGGCAGCTTTTGACCAAGGCGTACGCATGATCGTCAGAAGATCTTGTACAGTCTGCTCCTGCAAAGCAAAGATATTTCCTCAAACTTGCCCTTTCCTGATTTTACCGAATGTCTTACTTCATTAATAATTTCTTGGATAAGGGGTACCATCCCTTGATACGTATACTCCGGTTGAATAACAACCAGAAGTGTTCTGTTGTCTGGATAGTTTTTGGCGTGCTTTTTCTCAATGGCCTGGACTATCTTGCCAGGGATAGAATCTATCATTGCTTTGAGCTTTACTTTGGTTTTCATTGGCAGAGTGCCGTCATTGGACTGACTCAATAGCGATAGCAGTTCATGATCGCCTACTGGAAGCGCCCACGTGATCTCCAGTATTTTCTCACTGCCATGTTCGTCAATTATTTTTAAGTCAAAAATCTCTTGATTCAGTCCGAACTGTAAAATTGCCGAATCGCTGACATTACATTTTTTGATGAATTCCAGTGATGGAAGAAACTCTTCGCGGAGACTCTTGTTGGGTGCGTGACGAGTTGAAAAAAATCCATCTTCGGCATGTAGAAAATGCATATTTTCAACAGAGCTATGCCCGATGTAATCATGAATGATCTTTTTGAAATCTGCTGCGGATATGGGCTTTTCAAATATTTTTAAATCTAAGTTTTCCTTCTCATATGTTTGTTGGGTAGGCGCCTGGCGGGATTTTAATTCAGTCTCAGCGTGCACTACCAAAGAAACATAATGTTCGACAAAAACAGGATGCCCGCGGAGATCATCATCATCATCATCTCGATAATTTACAAGTTGCTTGTCTTTCGTACCTTCAAATTCTGAAAGCACTTTATCAATGGTGCACTTTAGGGCTTGTGTCAGACGGTCCCGTTCGTGTGGTTTTTTCTCAAAAAAGCTGAGCCACCAGAGAAATGTATCTTCGAAGCCAAGCAATTCATGCTCGTGTAGAAAAACATCAGAATTATACTGATTTTTGAAGTCGGTCAAACTTTCATTAATGCGTTTGGTGAGGTCGCTATAAGCTTTCCACCCCAGTTCCTGATAGGGGTGGCCTTGTGCGAACACAATGTAACTGTGAGACTGAGAATCTTCTATTTTCTCAAACTCTTGAATAGTCATTTGCATCGTCTACATTCCTTGATAGGCCTAATAAAATAGCGGCAAAAACGGGGACAGATATATTTTCAGAAAGGAAAACAGGTCTGCCCCCTTTTTTCACTCATGGGGTAGTGGCCGTTTTGGCTTTTTTCCGGCGCGTTTTTTTGACTCCAGCGACCGCAGCGCTCGTGGGCGCAGCACTTGGAATCAGGCATAAGTTGCCTGCTCGCACGCACCCGCAAAGGCATTGAGGATCCTTAGCCTTGATCGAAAACTTCAGCAGGATGTTGCCGTGATTGTGTTCGTGCTTGGGTGGGTAG
>NZ_JAGYFZ010000054.1:0-39596 GCF_019946675.1 Pseudomonas sp. BF-B-15 | reverse complement strand
ACATAAATGTTGGATGTTAAGACGCTTTCGCGGGCAAGCCTCGCTCCTACAGGGCCGTGTGTGTTTCAGCGGTAGTCGTCCACCGGGACACACGCGCAAAACAGGTTCCGGTCGCCGTAGACGTTATCGACACGATTCACCACCGGCCAATACTTATGCGCCTTGGTGTGCGCGTCCGGCGTGACGCCCTGTTCGATGGTGTAGGGCCGCTCCCAAACCCCAGTGATGTCGGCCAAGGTGTGCGGCGCCCGTTTCAGCGGATTGTCTTCCGCCGGCCAATTGCCGTTTTGCACTTCGGTGATTTCCGCGCGGATACTCAGCATCGCCCCGATAAAGCGGTCCAGTTCCGCCTTCGACTCACTTTCGGTCGGCTCGACCATCAAGGTGCCCGGCACCGGAAAGGACATGGTCGGCGCATGAAAGCCGTAGTCCATCAGGCGCTTGGCGACGTCCTCTTCGCTGATGCCGGTCAGCACTTTGAGCGGTCGCAGATCAAGGATGCATTCGTGGGCCACACGCTCGTTACGCCCGGTGTAGAGCACCGGGAACGCCCCCGACAAATGCTGCGCCAGATAATTCGCGGCAAGGATCGCCACTTCACTGGCGTCCGCCAGTTGCGGCCCCATCATCGCGATGTACATCCAGCTGATCGGCAGAATGCTCGCGCTGCCCCAGGGCGCTGCGCTGACTGCGCCGTTCTCCGGCAGCGGGCCGTCAATCGCCACTACCGGGTGGTTGGCCACGAACGGCGCCAGGTGCGCCCGCACGCCAATCGGCCCCATGCCGGGCCCGCCACCGCCGTGGGGAATGCAGAAAGTCTTGTGCAAATTCATATGGGAAACGTCGGCACCAATGTCCGCCGGCCGCGCCAACCCGACTTGTGCATTGAGGTTGGCGCCATCCATGTACACCTGACCGCCGTGACTGTGGATAACTTCACAGATCTCGCTGATGCCTTCCTCGTACACGCCGTGGGTCGAAGGATACGTCGCCATCAGGCAGGCGAGTTTGTCGCCCGCTTCGGCAGCCTTGCCTTTCAGATCTTCCAGATCGACGTTGCCCGCCTCGTCACATTCGACGATCACCACGCGCATTCCGGCCATCTGCGCTGAAGCGGGGTTGGTGCCGTGGGCCGAGGACGGGATCAGGCAGATATCCCGCCCGCCTTGATGCCGACTCTCGTGGTATTTGCGAATCGCCAGCAACCCGGCGTACTCGCCCTGGGCACCCGAGTTGGGCTGCATGCAGATCGCATCGAAACCAGTGATCGCGCAGAGCCAGCGCTCCAGCTCTTCGATCATCAGCGTATAACCGGCCGCCTGCTCTTTCGGCACAAAGGGGTGCAAGTTGGCGAATTGCGGCCAGGTGATGGGGATCATTTCGCTGGTGGCGTTGAGCTTCATGGTGCAAGAGCCGAGCGGAATCATCGATTGATTGAGCGCCAGGTCCTTGTTCTCCAATTGCTTGAGGTAACGCAGCATCTCGGTTTCGCTGTGATGGGCGCTGAACACCGGATGACGCAAGTAAGGCGAAGTGCGCAGCAGCCCGTCAGGAATGCCGGAAGGCAGGGTTTCAGCGTCCAGTTCGTCGACGTTGAGCCCGTGATCGGCACCCAGGAAGACATCGAACAATTTCGCCACGGTACTTTCGTCAGAGGTTTCGTCGAGGCTGAGGCCCAATTGCCCGCGCCCCAGAATCCGCAGGTTGATCTGCGCGGCCTGCGCGCTTTCGATGATCGCGGTTTGAGTGCCACCGACTTCCAGCGTCAACGTGTCGAAGAAGTGTTTGTTCAGGCGGGTGATACCACGACGCTCCAGACCCGCGGCGAGGATGCAGGTCAGCCGGTGAACACGCTGGGCAATCTGCTTCAGCCCCTCCGGACCGTGGTAGACCGCGTAGAAACTGGCGATATTGGCCAGCAGCACTTGGGCGGTGCAGATGTTCGAGTTGGCCTTCTCCCGGCGGATGTGTTGCTCACGGGTTTGCAGGGCCATGCGCAACGCAATGTTGCCACGCGCGTCTTTCGAGACGCCGATGATCCGCCCCGGAATCGCACGTTTGTATTCATCGCGACTGGCAAAAAACGCCGCGTGGGGGCCGCCGTAACCCATGGGCACGCCAAACCGCTGGGACGAGCCGAACACCACGTCGGCACCCAACTCTCCCGGCGGCGTCAGCAACAGCAGGCTCAGCAGATCGGTGGCGACGCAGGCCAGGGCTTGCTGGGCGTGCAGGTGATCAATCCACGGACGCAGGTCGCGAATCTCGCCGTGGGTATCGGGATACTGCAACAGCGCGCCGAACACCTGGTGCTGTTTCAAGTTATCCACAGCGTCGATGATCAGCTCGAAACCGAAACCTGCGGCCCGGGTCTGCACCACGGAGATGGTCTGCGGATGACAGTTTTCATCGACGAAGAACAGATTGCTCCTGGACTTGGCGACACGCTTGGCCAGGGCCATGGCTTCCGCCGCCGCCGTGGCCTCGTCCAGCAGCGAGGCATTGGCCAGTTCCAGGCCCGTGAGGTCGATGGTCAATTGCTGGAAGTTCAGCAGCGCTTCGAGCCGACCCTGGGCGATCTCGGGTTGATACGGCGTGTAGGCGGTGTACCAACCGGGGTTTTCCAGGACATTGCGCAAAATGACGGTCGGCGTCAGCGTGCCGTGGTAGCCCATGCCGATCAGGCTGGTCCAGACCTGGTTCTGCTCGGCGTAGCCCCGCAGCTTGGCCAGCGCGGCCTGTTCGTCGAGGGCGGGTGGCAGGTCTAGCGCCCGGTTAAGGCGGATTCCCGGCGGCACCGTCTGCTCGATCAGCTCGACGCGGCTACCAACGCCGAGGCTGTCGAGCATCGCCTGCTGCTCGGCGGCATCGGGCCCGAGGTGACGGCGGAGGAAGGCATTGGGATCGCGTAACTGGCTCAAGGACGGCAACTGGGACATGACGGGCTCTCTCTTGACTGGCGCTCAACGTCGATGCAACACGGTCAAACCAGCATAGCTCCCCTGCGCGCGGCATGGCGTCTTTG
This sequence comes from Pseudomonas sp. BF-B-15, assembly GCF_019946675.1. NCBI lineage: Bacteria > Pseudomonadati > Pseudomonadota > Gammaproteobacteria > Pseudomonadales > Pseudomonadaceae > Pseudomonas > Pseudomonas sp. BF-B-15. Next base: position 36,571 of record NZ_JAGYFZ010000054.1, on the reverse strand, counting down.
GACGCGGCCCGTCCCTGATGCATATAAAACACGCCAAGACTTTTAGGCTATTTCATTTCAGCGATATATACATCGCCGATAGTTATAAATAGTTATCCTTACTCGCCAAAAATAAAACTCTACATAAGTACCCGCACAACGGCGCTTGCAAATAGGTGAAAAACCAACACTTATTAAAACAGCCAAACTCTTAAAAAAACCAATCGCGATAGATAGAATCAAACCATAGCCAATAGATCTATAGCACAATAATCCGCATGCTATGTTTGTTGAGGACTGGGCAACGGAACCAAAAAGCCACTACCCAGTTACAAACAACCCAAGCTACGCTTTATTCGAAATGGAGTTCAAAAATGAGCCAGCAAATAATCTTGTTCATCGAAGAAGATCAACTGATTGCCCAAAAAGAAAACGGCTACAGCCTTTATCTAGCTAAAAAAGTAAATGAAGATTTTACTGTTATCTGGCAATCAAAAGGCGCGGTGGCCACCACCCGCAATCCTAGCTATCAGTACAAAAACACGTTCGATATCACGACACCGTCCTTCAATGTCAACTTTACGAACGATTCGGTCAAACAAGGTGATGTCACCTTTACCTCCGGTGGGAAAAACCTGCCCATCACTACCGGCCAAACGACAACGCTGGATGAATACGGTGTTTTTTCACCGGCCAAAAACGGCGGCGTGAAATCAGAGGTTCTTATCAACAACCAACTGAAAGGCAATCCCCACGAGATACTGCTGGATTCCAAGGGCAATAATATCTGGGTCAATCGCGCGAGCGGCATGAACATCGGTACCGCTACGCTGACACCATTAGACCAATACCAACTGTGGTTCGGAAACCTTCAACAAACAGGCTCGCTGATTGCCCAAAATCTATCCAATCCCTATGTGGCAACCTTGAGGGCTGGAGACAGCTTCATCCTCACCTATAACAACGAAGGCGACTGGGTGACTGGCGAGCCGGCCAAACGCCTCAGCGACAAGGAAGTCGCGGAGTTGCATGCCAAGGTAGCCAAGGTAGAGAGCAGAATAGCGGCATAGTATGGAGGGCGAATCGAGCACCGTTTGCACAATGGACTGGAAGCATTTCCTCTTACCGTAGACAGTCTTGAACGCGCAAACATGTTCAAAAAACCCTGTAAATCCTGGATCTACAGGGTTTTTTATTGACAGTACAAACGCCACAGCGAATCAGGTGAGCCTGGAAGCCCGCCATGAAATACTCCGCTGGATGAATGGAAAACAGCCATGAGCGAACAGCAAATTATTGTTTATATCGAAGAGGCACAACTGATCGCCCAAAAAACCAACAACTACAGTTTTTACCTTGCAAAAATGGTAAATAACAGCTTTACCGTCATATGGTCAGCAAGGCTCCCCAAAGCCACAACAAACAATCCAAGTTATCAATACAAAAATACATTCGACATATCCACCCCCTCTTTCATGGTCAACTTTACAAACACTCCAATACAAGAAGGCGATATTACATTTACTTCAGGAGGTAAAAATCGCCCCATCAGTACGGGGCAAAAAACGACACTAAATGAATATGGTGTATTCAGCCCCCCTACAAATGGCGGTGTCCCTGGAGATGTTTTAATCAACAACCAATTGCCAGCCAATCCTCGGGAAATCTTGCTGGATTCCAAAGGTTATTGTATTTGGGTGAACTGTTCAGGTGGCATGAGTCTCGGTGCAACCACCATGACGCCAAAAAATCAGTTTCAACTATGGTTTGGCCCGGCCCAGGCGGCGGGTTCTTTAATCCCACGCAATGTATCCAACCCTTACGTCGTCACGGTCAATGACGGAGAAACCAAAACGATCACTTACAACGACAGTGGTGTTTGGGTTCCCGGCGAACCGGCAGTACTTCTGACAGCAGACCAAATAACGGCGCTTCACGCCAGGGTAGACAAAGCGGTAGCAATGGCGACATGAATGGTCAGCAAGACTTCACCGCACGGCATTAAACGAAAAACGCCGCGTTCTCCAGGCAAGGAAAACGCGGCGTTCTTGTAGCGGATCCGCTTTTGGCGATGTTTACTCGCCGATGGCGGCCTTGTAGCCAGCCGCATCAAGCAGCTTGTCCAGATCGGCGGTGTTGCTTGGCTTGAGCTTGAAGATCCAGGCACCGTACGGGTCGGAGTTGAGCAGTTCCGGATTGGCGCTCAGCTCTTCGTTGATCGCAATCACTTCACCGGCAACCGGGGAGTAGATGTCGGACGCAGCTTTGACCGACTCAACCACGCCGGATTGATCACCAGCTGCAAAGACGTTTCCTACTTCAGTCAGCTCAACGAACACCACATCGCCCAAGGCTTCCTGAGCGTGATCGCTGATGCCCACAGTGACGGTGCCATCGGCTTCCAGACGGGCCCATTCGTGACTTTCGGCAAAACGCAGGTCGGCAGGGATATCGCTCATATTCTGTGTCCTCAAGAAAATTGTCAGCGGTCGTTGCCCGCCAGAAAAGGTTAAATCAAGGTTTTGCCATGGCGTACGAAGGTCGGTTTGACCACTCGGACCGGGTACCACTTGCCACGGATTTCCACTTCTGCGCGGTCGGCAGTCGCCATTGGCACGCGCGCCAGTGCAATCGACTTGCTAAGCGTAGGAGAGAAACTACCACTGGTGATCTCTCCTTCGCCAACATTGGCGATGCGGACCACCTGATGAGCGCGCAAAACCCCACGCTCCTCAAGGACCAGCCCCACCAGTTTGTGCTGCACGCCGCCTGCCCGTTCAGCTTCCAGAGCGCCCCGGCCGATGAACTGGCGAGAGGCCGGCTCCCAGGCAATGCTCCAGGCCATGTTCGAGGCCAGCGGCGAAACATCTTGATGAATGTCCTGACCGTACAGGTTCATGCCGGCTTCGACACGCAGCGTATCCCGTGCGCCAAGGCCAATCGGCGAGATGCCTGCACCCACCAGATCGTTGAAGAAACCTGGCGCCTGACTGGCCGGCAAAATGATTTCCAGACCGTCTTCGCCGGTGTAGCCGGTGCGTGCGATGAACCAGTCACCGTCAGGCTGGCCTTCGAACGGCTTGAGCAACTGGATCAGGTTGCCGCGAGACTGGGTGACCAGTTCGGAGATTTTGTGTCGGGCATGCGGGCCTTGAATGGCCAGCATCGCCAGCTCGGAGCGCTCGTTGAGCTGCACATCGAAGCCGTCGAGGTGCGCCTGCATCCACGCCAGGTCTTGATCGCGGGTGGAGGCGTTGACCACCAGGCGATAACCGTCCTCGAGGCGATAGACGATCATGTCGTCGACGATGCCGCCACGTTCATTGAGCATGGTGCTGTACAAGGCACGGCCGGGGCTGTGCAGGCGTTCGACGTCGTTGGCCAGCAAATGCTGGAGCCAGGCCTTGGCCTGCCCGCCGCTGACATCGATCACGGTCATGTGGGATACATCGAAAACCCCGCAATCGCGGCGCACCTGATGGTGTTCCTCGACCTGCGAGCCGTAATGCAGAGGCATATCCCAACCGCCAAAATCGACCATCTTCGCGCCGAGGGCGAGATGAAGGTCATACAGAGGCGTACGCTGTCCCATGGGTTTCTCCTTCCGGGCGTGGCGAAGGTGCGGGCCGGTGCTGCACGGAGTGAACGCCTTGAAATAGAAGGCTTTCAGCCGATTTCAGCTACCGGGTCTGTAGGACGGACCGCACCGAATGCCGCGCATTGTAGCCTCAAGGTGTAGGACTGACACCTAGGTGTTTCGATGCGCTGAACGTCGAATCAATCCGATGACCGGTAACAGCCCGACCAAAACCAGGGTCAGCGCCGGCAATGACGCCCTCGCCCACTCGCCCTCGCTGGTCATTTCGAAGATGCGTACCGCCAGCGTATCCCAGCCAAACGGGCGCATCAGCAGGGTCGCGGGCATTTCCTTGAGCACATCGACGAACACCAGCAACGCAGCGCTCAATGTGCCGGGCAGCAATAACGGCAGATACACTTTGAAAAACAGTCGCGGACCACCGACCCCAAGGCTACGTGCCGCTTCGGGCAAAGATGGCCGTATACGCGCCAGGCTGTTTTCCAGTGGCCCGTAAGCCACCGCGATGAATCGCACCAGATAGGCCAGCAGCAAGGCCGACAGGCTGCCCAAAAGCAATGGCTTGCCGGCACCACCCAACCATCCCGACAGCGGAATCACCAGCTCGCGATCCAGATAACTGAACGCCAACATGATCGACACCGCCAACACCGAACCCGGTAGCGCATAGCCGAGATTGGCCAGGCTGACACCGGAGCGGATCGCCCGGGTCGGCGCCAGGCGCCGAGCAAATGCCAGCACCAGCGCAACGCTGACAGTAATCAGCGCCGCCATGCCGCCCAGATACAAGGTGTGGACGATCAGGCCGGTGTAACGCTCATCCAGGTCGAAACGCCCGCGCTGCCAGAACCACACCACCAATTGCAGCACCGGGATCACGAAGGCGCAGGCAAACACCAGACCGCACCAGCTCATCGCTGCCAGCGCTTTGAAGCCGCGCAGGTGATACAGCGCTTTGACCCGCGGTCGTTCATTGCTTGCGCGGTTGGCCCCGCGCGCGCGGCGCTCGCCGTACAGCACGACCATCACCACCAACAGCAACAGGCTGGCCAGTTGTGCGGCAGTCGAAAGGCTGAAGAAGCCGTACCAGGTTTTGTAGATCGCCGTCGTGAACGTGTCGAAGTTGAACACCGACACCGCACCGAAATCCGCCAGGGTTTCCATCAGCGCCAACGCCACACCCGCACCGATGGCCGGGCGTGCCATCGGCAACGCGACACGCCAGAACGCCTGCCACGGCGATTGCCCCAGGACTCGCGCCGCTTCCATCAGGCCTTTGCCTTGAGCGAGAAATGCCGTGCGCGCCAGCAGGTAGACGTAGGGATAGAAGACCAGTACCAGAACAAGGATGACGCCGCCGGTCGAGCGGACTCGCGGCAGTCGCAGGCCCGTGCCGAACCATTCGCGCATCAACGTTTGAACGGGACCGGCAAAATCCAGCAGCCCGACGAAAACAAACGCCAACACGTAGGCGGGAATCGCAAACGGCAGCATCAACGCCCAATCCAGCCAGCGCCGACCGGGGAATTCGCAGAGGCTGGTGAGCCAGGCGAGGCTGACACCCAGCAGCGTTACGCCGGCACCGACGCCAAGCACCAGGGTCAGCGTGTTGCCCAGCAACCGCGGCATCTGCGTGTCCCAGAGGTGGGACCAGATTTGATGATCGATGGTTTGCCAGGAGAGCAACAGAACGCTGAGGGGCAGCAAGACCAGCGCAGCGATGGCGAAGACCAGGGGATACCAGCGGCGTTGGGCGGGGTGGGCCAAGGAAAAGCTCTCCAGGGATGAAAATTACAACAGAAGCCCCTTGTAGGAGCGAGCCTGCTCGCGAAAAACGTCACGACACCGCGGACCGTCAGGCACCCCGCGTTATCGTTGACGTCTTTCGCGAGCAGGCTCGCTCCCACAGGGTCGGAGGCGCTTCGCGCAAAAACAAAACGCCCCGCATAGGCGGGGCGCAGTATATCGACAGACTCAGTTCCAGCCAGCCCGATCCATCATGCGAATCGCTTCAGCCTGACGTTTGCCAGCGACTTCCACCGGCAAGGTATCGGCGACGAACTTGCCCCAAGCGGCGACTTCCGCGGACGGCGCCACCGTAGGGTTGGCCGGGAATTCCTGGTTCACATCAGCGAAGATCTTCTGCGCCTCAGGCGTGGTCATCCACTCCACCAGCGCCTTGGCCGCTTCCGGGTGCGGCGCGTGCTTGGTCAGGCCAATGCCCGAAAGATTGACGTGTACGCCTCGATCAGCCTGATTCGGCCAGAACAGCTTCACCGCCAGGTCAGGCTTCTGCTTGTGCAGACGGCCGTAGTAGTAAGTGTTGACGATGCCGACGTCGCACTGGCCGGCGTTGATTGCTTCCAATACCGCGACATCATCGGAGAACACGTCGGTGGACAGGTTGTTGACCCAGCCTTTGAGGATCTTCTCGGTTTTCTCGGCGCCATTCACTTCGATCATGGTGGCGGTCAGTGACTGGTTGTAGACCTTCTTCGCCGTACGCAGGCACAGGCGGCCTTCCCAGTTCTTGTCGGCCAGACCTTCGTAAGTGCTCAACTCGCCCGGTTTCACCCGGTCGGTGGAGTACGCGATGGTCCGCGCCCGCAGGCTCAGGCCGGTCCAGGCATGAGAAGCCGCACGGTATTGCGGCGGGATGTTGGCGTCGATGGTTTTCGAAGTGAAAGGTTGCAGGATGCCCATCTGCTCGGCTTGCCACAGGTTGCCGGCATCGACGGTCAGCAGCAGGTCAGCGGTGGCGTTCTCGCCCTCGGCCTTGATGCGCTGCATCAGCGGGGCTTCCTTGTCGGTGATGAACTTCACCTGTACGCCGGTTTTCGCGGTGTAGGCGTCGAACACCGGTTTGATCAGCTCGTCGATACGCGAGGAGTAAACCACTACCTCGTCAGCGGCCTGGGCGACGGTGCTGCCGATCAGGGTCAGGGCGAGTGCTGTCAGTAGACGCTTCGGTGCCAACATGGGAGCGATCTCTCGATTCGAAAAGTGAGACCAAATGATAAGGACTCACATTTACCTTCTCAATCGAACAGTTTGCGGAGGAGTTACCAGATGTTGCATGGCTAGGGATGTGTAGCGGATGTGTCGACGCCTTCGCGGGCAAGCCTCGCTCCTACAGGTTTTGTGTTGTACGCCAATGTCGCGATCAACTCGAAACCTGTAGGAGCGAGGCTTGCCCGCGAAGAGGCCATCAGCCCCAGCGAACATGTCAGGCCTTGGCCAGAGCCGGCAAATCCCCGGTCAACCCCAACGCCTCACGCACAAACAACGCCTTGGCCTCCGGCATCTGCTCGACGATCTTCAACCCGGTATTACGCAACCAGCGCACCGGCAGCGGATCCGCCTGGAACAACCGCTCGAAGCCTTCCATCGCTGCCATCAACGCCAGGTTATGCGGCATGCGCCGACGCTCGTAACGGCTCAGCACTTTCGCATCCGCCAACCGCTCGCCCCGTTCGGCCGCTTGCAGCAGCACTTCAGCCAGCACCGCGGCATCCAGGAAACCGAGGTTCACCCCCTGCCCGGCCAACGGGTGAATGGTGTGCGCCGCGTCGCCGATCAGCGCCAGACCTTCGGCCACATACCGCTTGGCATGACGCTGGCGCAGCGGCACGCACAGACGTGGGTCGGCGCTCAGCACCGTGCCGAGCCGGCCTTCAAAGGCGCGTTCCAGTTCGAGGCAAAACGCTGTGTCGTCCAGCGCCATCAGCCGTTCGGCTTCGCTCGGCGTGGTCGACCAGACAATCGAACACCAATCCTGCTGACCGTCGCGCTCCAGTGGCAGAAACGCCAAGGGACCGTTGTCGGTGAAGCGCTGCCAGGCCGTCATTTGATGAGGCCTGGTGCTGCGCACACTGGTCACGATCGCATGGTGCAGATAATCCCACTCGCGCGTGGCCACCCCGGCCAGGCGCCGAACCGCCGAGTTGGCGCCATCCGCCGCAATCACCAGCGGCGCACGCAAGGTGCGGCCATCGGCGAGCGTCAGCAGCCAGTCATCGCCGGAGCGGCGCATCTGCTCCAGGCGCGCATTGGCCAGCATCCCGAGGTCGCAGTCGTGCAAACGGTCGAGCAAGGCGTCCTGAACCACGCGGTTCTCGACGATATGCCCGAGCACCTCGGCATGCACGCTGGCGGCGGAAAAGTGGATCTGCCCGGTGCCGCTGCCGTCCCAGACGTGCATGTCGGTGTACGGACTGCTGCGCCGGCTGGCGATGCCATCCCACACGCCGAGGCGTTCAAGAATCCGCTGGCTGGCCGCCGATAACGCGCTCACGCGCGGTTCGAACGGCGCTTGCCCGTCGAAGGGTTTGACGCTCATCGGGCTGCCGTCCAGCAGCAGGACTTCCAGCCCGCTGTCCTGTAACGCCAGCGCCAGGGCGCTGCCGACCATTCCGGCCCCGACAATCAGCAGATCTGCGCGCATGTCCATGCTTTAAGCCTGTCTCGCTTGCGGCTTGAGCCGCACGTAAAGGGTTTTCTGGACCCGCGCCACCAAGGTGCCGGCGCCGTCGTGGATATCGACCTGCAATTGCGGCAGGTATTTTTCGCCGTTCGCCGTTTGCCGGCGGACTTCGTCGAGCAAGGTCTCGTCGACCCTGAAGTTGGCGAACACCGGGCCTTTGCCCGGCGAGATGAAATCGATGTCTGCCGTTTTGTCCCAGACGATGTAGTTGCGTCCGAGGTTTTCCATCAGCATCAGCATGTAGAACGGATCGACCATCGAATACAGGCTGCCACCGAACTGCGTGCCGACGTAATTGCGGTTGTACCTGCCCAGCCCCATGGACACCGTGATGTCCCGAAAGTCATCGCTGATGTGCCGCACGCGAACCCCGGCGCCCAGGTACGGCGGGTAGAAGGTCATGATCCAACGCATCAACCGCGCTTTGCCGAACCTGCTCGTCAGCCACTTACGCATCGGGACGCGTACCCAGGCCCATGGCCTGTCGGGCGAACCAGCGCTTGGCCGGCGGCAGCAGATCGAGGCCGAGCAGGCCGATGTTACGGCCCAGCGAAACCAGCGGTTGAGTGCTGCCGAACAACCGCGTGACCTGATCGGAGAAGCCCACGGTCAGGTTCTGATCCATCCGCTGGCGTTCGCGGTAAGCCTGCAAGGTCGCGAAATCGCCGAGCGAGGTCTCGCTCGCCAGCAGCGCATCCGCCAACGCTTGCGCATCACGTAGCGACAGGTTGAAACCCTGGCCGGCAATGGGGTGCAGGCTGTGGGCGGCGTTGCCGAGGATCGCCAGATGCGGACGCACCTGCTCTTCGGCTTCGATCAGCGTCAACGGATAAAGATGCCGTGCGCCGACCTGTTTCAACGTGCCGAGGCGGTAACCGAACACGCCCTGCAATTCGCTGAGGAAACTGCGTTCATCCAGGGCCGCAAGCCGTTGCGCGTCCATGCCCAGACGGGTCCAGACCAATGCGCAACGATTTTCCGGCAACGGCAACAACGCCATCGGACCGTCGTCGGTGAAACGCTCGAACGCCATGCCGTTGTGCGCTTCGCTCGGGGTGATGTTGGCGATCAGCGCGCTCTGGTTGTACGGGCGCTTTTTGATGCCGATCCCCAGTTGCTCGCGCAGACCGGAACGGCCGCCATCAGCGAGCACTGCGAGGTCGCACTCCAGCATTGTTTCGTCGCTGAGGGTCAGGCGATAGCCGTCGGTCAACGGTTCCATGCGCGTGACTTCCGCCGGGCAGCGCCAGGTGACCACGTCCTTGTCCAGACCTTGCCAGAGGCATTGGCCAAGCCAGGCGTTTTCCACCACATAACCCAGCGCCGGCACGCCCTCTTCCATCGCCGACAAGCGTGCGGTGGAGAAACGGCCACGGTCGGAAACGTGAATCTGCTTTATCGGCTCGGCACGGCGGGAGATTTCCTGCCACACGCCCAACCGTTGATAAATCTGTTTGGCACCGTAGGACAACGCCGAAGAACGGGCGTCGTAGCTCGGTTGATAGGTGTGGCCGGGGGCAAACGGTTCGATCAGCACGATTTTCCAGCCGCGCGCCTTGGCTCCGGCCTGCAAGGCCAACGCCAGGCTGGCACCGACCAGGCCGCCACCGATAATTGCCAGATTGACTCGACTCATGCTGCTTTTGTCCGCGCTTGCGCCATCAAGGCTTCAATCTCGGCGACCGTTTTCGGCACGCCATTGGTCAGGATTTCACAGCCGGTTTTGGTGACCACGACGTCGTCCTCGATGCGCACGCCAATGCCGCGCCATTTCTTCGCTACGTTCTGGTTGTCCGGGGCGATGTAGATCCCCGGTTCCACGGTCAGCGCCATGCCGACTTCCAGCACGCGCCATTCGCCGCCGACCTTGTACTCGCCGACGTCATGCACATCCATGCCCAGCCAGTGGCCGGCGCGGTGCATGTAAAACGCTTTATAGGCTTCGCTGGCGATCAGTTCGTCGACGTTGCCCTGCAACAGGCCCAACTTCACAAGACCGGTGGTAATCACCCGGACCGTGGCTTCGTGCGCCTGATTCCAGTGTTTGTTCGGGGCGATTTCGGCAAAGGCTGCTTCCTGTGAAGCCAGCACCAACTCGTAGATCGCCTTCTGTTCCGCTGAATACTTGCCGTTGACCGGCCAGGTGCGCGTGATGTCGCTGGCGTAGCAGTCGATCTCGCAACCGGCGTCGATCAGTACCAGATCGCCGTCCTTGAGCACCGCGTCATTCTGCTGGTAATGCAGGATGCAGCTGTTGCGCCCCGCCGCGACGATCGAACCATACGCCGGCATCTTCGCCCCGCCCTTGCGGAACTCGTAATCAAGCTCGGCTTCAAGGCTGTACTCATGCAACCCGGCCCGACTGGCCTGCATCGCACGAATATGCGCCTGAGCGGAAATTCGCGCGGCTTCGCGCATCACCTTCACTTCTGCCGCCGATTTATACAGGCGCATGTCGTGCAGCAGATGATCCAGCGCAACGTATTCGTTCGGCGGCTGAGCGCCGAGGTGCGCCTTGGAGCGGATCACGTTGATCCATTCCATCAGGTGGCGATCGAATTCCGGGTTACTGCCCATGGCCGAATACACCCGGTCGCGTCCTTCGATCAGGCCCGGCAGGATGTCGTCGATGTCAGTGATGGGGAAAGCGTCGTCGGCTCCGAAGTCGCGGATCGCGCCTTCCTGACCGGCGCGCAGGCCGTCCCAGAGTTCTCGCTCGGCGTTGCGCTCACGGCAAAACAGCAGGTATTCGCCATGCTCACGACCCGGCATCAACACGATAACGGCTTGAGGTTCGGGGAAACCGCTGAGGTACTGGAAGTCGCTGTCCTGGCGGTAAACATGCTCGACGTCGCGGTTGCGGATGGCGACCGCGGCGGCGGGCAGAATAGCGATGCTGTTGGGTTCCATCTGCGCCATCAAGGCCTTGCGGCGACGGCTGTATTCCGATCTCGGGATATGAATCATGGGCAGATGGCTTTTCCTGGCTCGCGATTAATGCAACGACGGTTTGGTGGCAGCCGGCGCGTCTGGCTTGCGGGTTTCCGAGAACAGCAGCAGCGGCGCGACACGCAGGTACTCCATGACTTCCATGTAGTCGCTTTCGCCGTCGTCGGACTCTTCCAGCGCGTCTTGCACCTGGGAAATCGCCGCCAGATCCTGCAACACTTCGGTGGCCTCGGTGCTGAGCATACTGCTGTCGCGGCAGTTCAGGCCAAAACCGCTGAGGAAGCCCTGGCACCATTGGCCCAGTGCGGCGGCACGGTCAGCCAGCGGCGCGTCATCGGTCGGCAGCAGCAGAACGACGGTCACGTCGTCGCCGGTGAGTTCGCCCTTGACCATCTCTTGCAGGCCGATCAAGGCATTGCGAACGTTGTCTTGCGGCTCGCCTTCGAGCAGCTCGGCGGCATCGATCAGCCACTCTTCTGCATTGAAACCGGCACCGGCGCAACTGCGACCGAGCAGCAGGCCATGCAGTTCGGCAGGCGAGACGTTGTGACCGCTGGAAGTCAGCAGGGTGGCGAAGGCTTGGTACGGAGAATTCTGAATGGGCATGGGCAGCTAGGCGCCAGACGGCGCTATGTCTAGAATGAAGGCCTTGTATCCTACATCGACTACCCCTGTAGGAGCGAGCTTGCTCGCGATGAACCCGAGAACGCCGCTGGGTGTCAGGGACCCAGCGTTATCGTTGGCGACCATCGCGAGCAAGCTCGCTCCTACGGTTCAACACCCATCAGACATTTCAGTGGACACAATGGAAGACACCGACCTGCAAGCGCTGATGGCCAGACTCGAACTGCTAATTGATCGGGTCGAGCAACTTAAGAGTCAAAATGGACTCCTACTAGCTCAGGAAAAAACCTGGCGCGAGGAACGCGCTCACCTCATTGAAAAGAACGAAATCGCCCGGCGTAAGGTCGAATCGATGATTTCGCGCCTCAAGGCCCTGGAGCAAGACTCATGAGTTCAAGCAATAGCGTCACCGTGCAGATCCTCGACAAAGAATATTCGATCATTTGCCCCCAGGAAGAGCGCAGCAACCTGGTGAGCGCCGCCCGTTACCTGGACGGCAAGATGCGCGAGATCCGCAGTAGCGGCAAAGTCATCGGCGCAGATCGCATCGCCGTGATGGCTGCGCTGAACATTACGCACGACCTTCTGCACAAGGAAGAACGGCCGGATGTACAGGTCAGCGGTTCGACCCGCGAGCAGGTGCGCGACCTGCTGGATCGCGTCGATCTGGTGCTCGCCACCGATCCAGACGTCACCAAGGGCTGATTCGTCCGACCGCTTGGGTTATACTCGCAACACTCCCTGGGGTGCTTGCCAGTTGACCACGTCCCTGAGCCGATTCGCACTACCCTGGAGGCTGCACGTTGGGCTGGTGTGCATGTCCGCTAGACGGAAAGCCTTAAAGCCTACTGCATCTTCCACCTTGAACTTTCGGGTTCAAGGGCTAAGTCAGCAGCGGTTCATCCGGGGAGCCTGATTCCAGTCCGATGCCGGTTTAAATACCGGCATCGGCTTTTTTACGGGTACGCTTTGTGTACCCGCACTGCCGAAGCCCGAATCCATGACCGAACCTGCGCTGCTGCCCCGCCCGCAACTTCGACGCATGCTGCGCAAGGCCCGCCGCGCACTGACAGCCAGTCAGCAGCGCCAGGCCGCTCGCGGGTTGTACAAGCAATTGGCCCAGCAGCCGTTGTTTCGCCGCGCCAAACATATCTCGCTCTATTTACCCACCGACGGTGAAATCGATCCGCGCCTGTTGCTGCGCGCCGCGCAACGTCGGGGCAAGGCGACTTACCTGCCGGTGCTCAGCGCCTGGCCGCGAACCAAAATGGTGTTCCAGCGGATTCGCCCCGGCGAAAAGCTCCAACCCAATCGCTTCCGTATTCTCGAACCCAGACACAACCTCGCCCGACAACGCAAAGTCTGGGCGCTCGATCTGGTGCTGTTGCCGCTCGTGGGGTTCGACGATGTCGGTGGCCGACTCGGCATGGGTGGTGGTTTCTACGACCGGAGCCTGGCGTATCTGGCGCGGCGGAAAAACTGGCGCAAGCCGACGCTATTGGGGCTGGCCCATGAATGTCAGAAGGTCGGAAGACTGGCTCAGGCGAGCTGGGATGTGCCGTTGCAAGGAACGGTTACAGACAAGGCGTGGTATTTCGCAGACTAGACGCCACTCGAATCAGCGGCGTCGAAAAGACAGGTTCAGCGCTTGAAGGCTGACGGCTGTTGTTGCTGCGCGATTTCAATCGGCGCATCGGTCTTGTTGCTCCACAAGCTTTGGGCATAGCCAGTGGTCACGACGCCAAGGCCGAACAAAATAACCAAAATCCATAGTAAATCCGGTTTGCGTTTCATCGATTGCCCCCCAAAGGCACATCAATACGATGACAGCAGCGGTTTCCGTTGTAGGTGTAGGCCGTGCAGCAGCGTCAAGCTTAGAAGGCCGGCATTTTGCGACAACGTGAACCGACACGCAAACGCTGGCGTCAACCGACCGTCGGTTTGTCATAAAATCGCCCGACAACTTGTCCACCTGACTCGCAAGGAGCAAAAACCATGGCCTATTGGCTGATGAAATCCGAGCCCGACGAGCTCTCGATCAAAGGCCTGGAGAAGCTCGGCAAAGCGCGCTGGGATGGGGTTCGCAACTATCAGGCGCGTAACTTTTTGCGTGCGATGGCGGTCGGCGACGAGTTCTTCTTCTATCACTCCAGCTGCCCGGAGCCCGGGATTGCCGGGATCGGGAAGATTGTCGAAGCGGCGTATCCGGACCCGACGGCACTGGAGCCGGAGAGTCATTATTACGACCCGAAGGCCAGCGCCGAGAAAAACGCCTGGAGCGCGATTGATGTCGCGCATGTGGAGACGTTTTCCAGGGTGCTGAAGCTGGATTATTTGAAGCAGCAGACGGCGCTGGCGGAGATGCCGCTGGTGCAGAAGGGTTCGCGGTTGTCGGTGATGCCTGTGACGGCCGAACAGTGGGCGGCGGTGATTGCACTGCGCTGAAATGTATCTGGTGCGCACGCTTTTGTAGGAGCCGGCTTGCCGGCGATGGCGGCTTCAGGGTGTGTACTTTGTAGGAGCCAGGCTTGCTGGCGATGGCGTTTTTTAGGGCGCTATCGCCAGCAAGCTGGCTCCTACAGGATCCAGCATTACTGGATAATCAGGTTGTTGAACAACAAATCCTCAACCACCGGTTTGCCGGTTTCATCGCTCATGATCTGCTGGGTTTGCTTCAACGCTTCCTGACGCAGCTTTTCCTTCCCCTCGATGCTGTTCATCGCCTCGGTGGTTTGCTGGGTGAACAACGCCACCAGTTGATTGCGAATCAACGGTTCATTGGCCTTCACCTGTTTGGCCGCCTCATCACCGGTGACCCGCAACGCCACATCAGCCTTGAAGACCTTCAACTTCGCCGTGCCATCCAACCCATAGTTGCCCACGAATGGCGGGCTCAGGGTGAGGTAGCTGACTTTCGGGGCTTCACCTTCTTTGGCGGCTTCTTCAGCCACTGCTGCCACAGGCAGAGACAGGGCCAGCAACAACATGATCCACGCTTTCACAATTCGCTCCTTATCCGGTTTGCGGCCTAGCATAACGACCCGCCGCGCAAGCACAAGCTTATGGCTGACTATCAGGGCGGGGCATGCTCGTTGACCCGTCGACTCACACACCTACACTTATCGGCCATCACTCCCAAAGGAATAGCCCTGATGAAAGCCGTGCTGTGCAAAGCCTTCGGCCCTGCCGAATCGCTGGTGCTGGAAGACGTCGCCAGTCCTGTCGCGAAGAAGAATGAAATCCTGCTGGACGTGCACGCCGCCGGGGTGAATTTCCCGGACACGCTGATCATCGAGGGCAAATACCAGTTCAAGCCGCCCTTCCCGTTTTCGCCGGGCGGCGAAGCGGCTGGCGTGGTCAGCGCAGTGGGCGAAAAAGTCAGCCACCTGAAAGTCGGCGATCGGGTCATGGCCCTCACCGGCTGGGGCAGTTTCGCCGAACAGGTCGCGGTGCCAGGCTACAACGTGCTGCCGATCCCGACCTCCATGGACTTCAACACCGCTGCCGCATTCAGCATGACTTACGGCACCTCGATGCACGCGCTCAAGCAACGCGGCAACCTGCAACCGGGTGAAACCCTGCTGGTGCTCGGTGCTTCTGGCGGTGTCGGCCTGGCCGCCGTGGAAATCGGCAAAGCCATGGGCGCCCGCGTGATTGCTGCCGCCAGCAGTGCCGAAAAACTGGCCGTGGCCAAGGCTGCCGGTGCCGATGAACTGATCAACTACACCGAAACCAGCCTCAAGGACGAAATCAAACGCCTGACCGATGGCCAAGGTGCGGACGTGATCTACGACCCGGTCGGCGGCGACCTGTTCGACCAGGCCATCCGCGCCATCGCCTGGAACGGCCGCTTGCTGGTGGTCGGTTTTGCCAGCGGCCGCATTCCGGAATTACCGGTCAACCTCGCACTGCTCAAGGGTGCGGCGGTAGTCGGCGTGTTCTGGGGCTCCTTCGCCCAGCGCCAACCGCAGGACAACGCGGCGAACTTCCAGCAATTGTTTGGCTGGTTCGCCGAGGGCAAGTTGAAGCCGCTGGTATCGCAGGTGTACCCGCTGAGCAACGCGGCGCAGGCGATCAATGATCTTGGCCAGCGCAAGGCGGTCGGGAAAGTGGTGGTGCAGGTTCGCTGAATCGCAGCAGGATACAAAAAGGCCAGAACAACTGATGAGGTTGTTCTGGCCTTTTCGATTACATAACTAGCAAAAAGACAGCGCTCCATACTTTTCGTCAAAGCAACTCGCGAATTTCCTTCGGAAGAAAATGCACGTACCGGGTCGCTTGATGCGTATTACAACGCCTCACAATAGAAGGCACGCTCTTGTTGAGCTTGGCGATGAGCGCCAGACGCTTCTCCTCTGGCAATTGCGTCGGCGAAAGGGAGTGGGTCAGATAGCTGCGGGTCCAGTTGAACACCGGCATGTCCACCCACGAGTAATCTTCAATCTTCAGTGCTGCCTTGGCGAGCTCACCGCAAGTCAACTGTTTCAATTCTTCGTTGGCATGGATGGGTATATCGCTGTCCAGCCTGAAAGACATTGGCACAACAACTTCGATCTCTGGCGGCCTGTCACTGGTGATACCCCATGATTTGAATCGCCACCGATTCACCGCCGCGAGTGATGCGTCTACCAGTTCAGCGTGAGCTTTGCCCGGAGCCGCCATCACCTTGCTAACTGATCCATTGGCGTGAACGGTAAAACTGATCCGAACATCCCCCGTGATACCGGCCCGAGAAAGTGTTTTTGGGTACTTCGGCTTAGGATTGTCCCCAGGGATCAGGAGCATCGCCTCAGCGCTGACGCTGCTGGAAACCACAAGTAAAAAAGCCCACACAAACCACCGCATAACCCCACCCCTTCACCACTGAAAAGCCAGATCTGGCAACAGCACAAAGGTTAAGGCTGGGTGATTGTTTACATAACGCCATGGCTTCCTGTTCAAGCGCAGGACATTTCCCAAAGCCCTGCCCTACGCCGGGCATCGCTGCGTCATAAAAGGTTGCGAGGTAACAATTCCCACAGCGCCCTTCACTTATACCTGAGCGACATGTTCGTAAAAGAACATGCAATCTCCAACATTTCCGCTGTTTGGTCGATGTGAACCAGTGCTATTTTCGGTAACGAAACTGTAACATTCGCATCCGCAGTCAAAACAAGAAATCTGGAGCTCTTGAATGTTTGCTTTCTTTCGTCCTGCCGCACATCAGGCTCCATTGCCTGAAGAAAAAATAGACAGCGCCTACCGACGGCATCGCTGGCAGATCTTCGCCGGCATATTCATCGGCTACGCGGGTTACTACCTGCTGCGCAAAAACTTCTCCCTGGCCATGCCCTATCTGATCGAAGAGGGCTATACCCGCGGTGAGCTGGGCCTGGCGTTGTCGGCGATTGCTATCGCCTACGGCTTGTCCAAGTTCCTGATGGGCATTGTTTCCGACCGTTCCAACCCACGCTTCTTCCTGCCGTTCGGCTTGCTGGTTTCGGCTGGCGTGATGTTCATTTTCGGTTTTGCGCCCTGGGCCACGTCCAGCGTGACCATCATGTTCATCCTGCTATTTATCAATGGATGGGCGCAGGGCATGGGTTGGCCGCCGAGTGGCCGGACCATGGTCCACTGGTGGTCGCAGAAGGAACGCGGGGGCGTGGTGTCCTTGTGGAACGTGGCGCACAACGTCGGTGGTGGTTTGATCGGCCCGCTGTTCCTGCTCGGCATGGGCCTGTTCAATGACTGGCACGCGGCGTTTTACGTGCCTGCGGCAGTGGCCATGGCCGTGGCGGTGTTTGCCTTCGCCACCATGCGCGATACGCCACAATCGGTCGGCCTGCCGCCGATCGAGAAGTACAAGAACGACTACCCGGAAGGCTACGACGCCAGTCACGAAGAAGAATTCAGTGCCAAGGAAATCTTCGTCAAATATGTGCTGCGCAACAAAATGCTCTGGTACATCGCCATGGCTAACGTCTTTGTCTACCTGCTGCGTTACGGCGTGCTGGACTGGGCACCGACCTACCTCAAGGAAGCCAAAGGTTTCAGCGTGGACAAAACCTCGTGGGCCTATTTCCTTTACGAGTGGGCAGGTATTCCCGGGACGCTTCTGTGCGGCTGGATGTCGGACAAGATCTTCCGTGGCAACCGTGGCCTGACCGGCATGGTGTTCATGGCGTTGGTGACTGTAGCGACGCTGGTTTACTGGCTCAACCCGGCCGGCAACCCGACGGTCGACATGATCGCGCTGATCTCGATTGGTTTCCTGATCTACGGCCCGGTGATGCTGATCGGTTTGCAAGCGCTGGAACTGGCGCCGAAGAAAGCCGCCGGTACGGCAGCGGGCTTCACGGGTCTGTTCGGTTACCTGGGTGGTTCAGTCGCGGCCAGTGCAGCCATGGGCTACACCGTGGACCATTTCGGCTGGGACGGCGGTTTCGTCTTGCTGATCGGCGCGTGCCTGCTGGCAATGGCCTTCCTTGCGCCCACCTTGTGGCACAAGCAGATCGCCAGTCAGACCCGCGAAGCCATCGCCTGATCGACCTTTGATTTGCAGCGCTTGAGCCGCGCCTCCAGATTCCGGTCTGGCATGGCGTGGCTACGCAGGGCGTTGGCGGTCTGCTCGACATAATCGCGAGTGGTGCCGTAACGCCCGCAAGCGTTTTCGAACACGTGGCTCAGCACGTGATCCGGCAGGTTGCCGGCATAGCTGGGCAGGTGTCGCTCCAACACGAATCCCAATGCCTGAACCTGATTGCCATCTTCGAGACGGCAGTTCAACCAGTGTGGGCGATAAGAAGGGAATGGCATTTCGCGCTGCCACAAGGCATACAGCGACGCTTCGAGTTGTTCTTCCGGCAAGCGATAAGCGAAGCCGCTGCAAGAGCCGCCACGATCCAGGCCAAACACCAGCCCCGGTACTTCCGGCGTGCCGCGATGTTCGTGGGACCACAGGTACAAACCGCGATGGTAGCCATGCACCCGGCCGCGAACCCGTTCAACCGCCGCGCACTCAGGGCGCCAGATCAGCGAGCCGTAAGCGAACAGCCAGACCGGCCCACCCTTGTGGCGCGCCATGGTCGACTGCATCGAGCTGAGCAATTGTTCGTGCGTCAGCTGCGGCCCCAGATCGAGCCGCGGAGGGTAAGCCAGATTCATAAAAGCAGATTCAATGGCGCTCATGGCGAATAGCGTTCAGCTCCCCGCGGGTGATGAATTACTTAATAGAACGCACCGCTGTAACAATAAGGCACATATGTTTTAAGGCAATTTAAGTGCCACGGCACAGTTCTTAATTAATTGCCTGATTGAGTTATAACCTACCGGTATTTATATAAATTTATAAATACCGATCGGCTATATATGAAGTTATATGTAGGAGCGAGCCTGCTCGCGATGGAGGCAGGGACAACGCGTTCATGATGCTGCAGCGCGTTATCGTTGACCGCCATCGCGAGCAGGCTCGCTCCTACAGGGGAAGCGTCATCCTCTGGGTGCGTACGCAAACACATCGGCACGCATCTGATGAGCATCCATCCCGGCGTTGACCAACGCGTCCAGCGTCCCGTAGACCATCGCCGGTGAGCCGCTGGCGTATACATGCAGCGCTTTCAGATCCGGAAAATCCTCGCACACCGCCTCATGCAACATCCCACAGCGCCCCTTCCAGCCACATTGATCGCTGACGACTTTATGCAGGAACAGATTCGGCAGTTTCTGCCATTCGTCCCAATGCTCGATCTCATAAAAGTCTTCAGGGCGACGCACGCCCCAGTACAGGT
The DNA here is from genome assembly GCF_019946675.1 of Pseudomonas sp. BF-B-15. NCBI lineage: Bacteria > Pseudomonadati > Pseudomonadota > Gammaproteobacteria > Pseudomonadales > Pseudomonadaceae > Pseudomonas > Pseudomonas sp. BF-B-15. The sequence goes on along the minus strand of NZ_JAGYFZ010000054.1, from coordinate 17,172 downwards.
GCACCGGATGCTTGAATCCCGACGCCCGGCAATGTTCGATCAGGCTATGGATCTGGCCCATGCCGGTGCCCGCAGCGATCAGCACCAGCGGGCCGTCCGGCAACTCTGCCAGATGGGTATCGCCGAAGGGCATTTCGATCCGCACCATCGGATTGCGTTGCAGTTGCTCGATCAGGCTCAGCGCACTGCTTTCGCGCGCCAGTACGTGAATTTGCAGATCACGCCCCGCATGCGGTGCCGAGGCCAGGGAAAATGCGGATTTTTCGCCATTCTCACGCTCGATCATCAAATACTGACCAGCGTGATAACGCGGCGGCTTGCCGGCTGGCGCGCGAAAACTCACGCGCCAGGTATCGCCGCCGACATCCTTGCACTCAATGACCTGACACGAGACGCTGCGCACCGGCAATTCTCCCAGCGCGAGCACGCCATCCCACAGCACAATGCAGTCTTCCAGCGGCTCTGCTATGCAAGTGTAGAACTCGCCATGGTCGCGCACACCACCGGCCTGCTCGACTCGTCCTTCCACCAGCAGCGCGGCGCACACATGGCAATTGCCGTTGCGACAGCTTTGCGGGCATTCATAGCCCAGGCGGCGTGCGCCATCGAGAATCCGCTCGCCGGGCAGTATCTCTAGCACTGCTCCGGAGGGCTGCAAAGTTACACGCATCAATCTATTCCTAACTGATTCCAGATGGCATCGATCCGTTGGGTGACGGCTTCATCCTTGACGATTACCCGGCCCCACTCGCGTGTGGTTTCGCCGGGCCATTTATGCGTGGCATCGAGCCCCATTTTCGAACCCAGGCCGGACACCGGCGAGGCGAAGTCGAGGTAGTCGATCGGCGTGTTGTCGATCATCACCGTGTCGCGCTTGGGGTCCATGCGCGTGGTGATGGCCCAGATCACGTCGTTCCAGTCCCGTGCGTTGATATCGTCGTCAGTGACGATAACGAACTTGGTGTACATGAACTGTCGCAAAAACGACCAGACACCGAGCATTACCCGCTTGGCATGGCCGGGATACGACTTCTTCATGGTCACGATGGCCATGCGGTACGAGCAGCCTTCAGGTGGCAGGTAGAAGTCGGTGATCTCCGGGAACTGCTTCTGCAGGATCGGCACGAACACTTCGTTCAGCGCAACACCGAGAATCGCCGGCTCATCCGGCGGACGACCGGTGTAGGTGCTGTGGTAGATCGGTTTGATCCGGTGGGTAATGCGCTCGACGGTGAACACCGGGAAGCTGTCGACTTCGTTGTAGTAACCGGTGTGGTCGCCGTACGGACCTTCGTCGGCCATTTCGCCCGGATGGATCACGCCTTCAAGGATGATCTCGGCGGTGGCCGGCACTTGCAGATCGTTGCCGCGGCACTTCACCAGTTCGGTGCGATTACCGCGCAGCAAACCGGCGAAAGCGTATTCGGAAAGGCTGTCCGGTACCGGCGTCACAGCGCCGAGGATGGTCGCCGGGTCAGCGCCGAGCGCTACGGACACCGGGAACGGCTGGCCCGGATGCTTCTCGCACCACTCGCGGTAATCCAGCGCGCCGCCACGGTGGCTGAGCCAGCGCATGATGACCTTGTTGCGGCCGATCACTTGCTGACGGTAGATGCCGAGGTTCTGCCGGTCCTTGTTCGGGCCTTTGGTGACGGTCAGGCCCCAGGTGATCAGCGGGCCGACGTCGCCCGGCCAGCAGGTCTGCACCGGGAGCATCGCGAGGTCGACGTCGTCGCCCTCGATGACCACTTCCTGGCACACCGCGTCTTTGACGACTTTGGGCGCCATGGCGATGATCTTGCGGAAGATCGGCAGCTTCGACCAGGCGTCCTTCAAGCCTTTCGGCGGCTCGGGTTCCTTGAGGAACGCCAGCAGCTTGCCGATCTCGCGCAGTTCGCTCACCGCTTCTGCGCCCATGCCCAGCGCAACACGCTCGGGGGTGCCGAACAGATTGCCGAGGACGGGAATGTCATAGCCCGTCGGGTTCTCGAAAAGCAGGGCCGGACCTTTGGCACGCAAGGTGCGGTCACAGACCTCGGTCATTTCGAGCACCGGGGACACCGGAACCTGGATGCGCTTGAGTTCGCCGCGCTGTTCCAGGCCGCTGATAAAGTCGCGCAAGTCGCGATACTGCATGCGTGAGCCTCGTGTTGGCCGTGGCGTTCGGGGGCTGGCAGTTTAGCGCCGAACCCCTCTGTTCAGAACAACGAAACGCCGTTCATCAAAAATCAGATAGCAAAAAGCCGGGTTTCCCCGGCTTTTGCTGGTCTATCGACTTACTTGCGTTTCATCGACAGGAAGAACTCATCGTTGGTCTTGGTCGTTTTCAGCTTGTCGACCAGGAACTCGATGGCAGCGATCTCGTCCATCGGGTGCAGCAACTTGCGCAGGATCCACATGCGCTGCAACTCGTCGTCGGCCGTCAGCAACTCTTCGCGGCGGGTGCCGGAACGGTTGATGTTGATGGCCGGGAAGACGCGTTTTTCAGCGATACGGCGATCCAGCGGCAGTTCCATGTTGCCCGTGCCTTTGAATTCTTCGTAGATCACTTCGTCCATCTTCGAGCCGGTTTCAACCAGCGCGGTGGCGATAATGGTCAGCGAACCGCCTTCTTCGATGTTCCGCGCGGCGCCGAAGAAACGTTTCGGTTTCTCCAGGGCGTGAGCATCGACACCACCGGTGAGCACTTTGCCGGAGCTCGGGATCACGGTGTTGTAGGCGCGAGCCAGACGGGTGATGGAGTCAAGCAGGATCACCACGTCTTTTTTGTGTTCGACCAGGCGCTTGGCCTTCTCGATCACCATTTCGGCAACCTGCACGTGGCGGGTTGGCGGCTCGTCGAACGTCGAGGCAACCACTTCGCCGCGCACGGTGCGCTGCATTTCGGTTACTTCTTCCGGACGTTCGTCGATCAGCAATACGATCAGATGAACTTCAGGGTTGTTACGTGCGATGTTCGCCGCGATGTTCTGCAGCATGATCGTTTTACCGGCTTTCGGCGGTGCAACGATCAGACCGCGCTGGCCTTTACCGATCGGGGCGCACAGGTCGATGACACGACCGGTCAAGTCTTCGGTGGAACCGTTGCCGGCTTCCATCTTCATGCGCACAGTCGGGAACAGCGGGGTCAGGTTCTCGAAGAGAATCTTGTTTTTCGCGTTCTCGGGACGATCGTAGTTGATCGTGTCGACCTTGAGCAGCGCGAAATAACGCTCGCCTTCCTTTGGAGGGCGGATCTTGCCAACGATGGTGTCACCGGTGCGCAAGTTGAAACGGCGGATCTGGCTCGGCGAGACGTAGATATCGTCCGGGCCGGCGAGATAGGAAGCGTCAGCGGAGCGCAGGAAGCCGAAGCCGTCCTGGAGAATCTCCAGCACGCCATCACCGGAGATTTCCTCGCCGCTTTTAGCGTGCTTCTTGAGCAGGGAGAAAATCACGTCCTGCTTGCGCGAACGGGCCATATTTTCTATGCCCATCTGTTCGGCCAATTCGAGCAGTTCGGTAATCGGCTTTTGCTTGAGTTCAGTCAGATTCATATAGGAATGACGTAATCATTTATGGAGGGGGGGAAATTAAGCTTTTGGCTTAATGAGGCCGCGCCGCGGAGAAGGCGACAGGATCGCGTACTTATTCGAAAAGGAGTGCGTCGGCGACGGCTAGCAGGGGGCAGTGGAGAAACCAGTGCGGGGCCGAATGTAACACCTGAGTTTCGGAGCGTCTAGCCCTCAATAACGAAAAAGCCCCGCAATATGCGGGGCCTTTTTTCGGACACTTTACAAACGACGCTTAGATGTTGGCGTCGAGGAAAGCAGCCAGTTGCGACTTCGACAGTGCGCCGACCTTGGTCGCTTCAACGTTGCCGTTCTTGAACAGCATCAGGGTCGGGATACCACGCACGCCATGCTTGGCCGGGGTTTCCTGGTTTTCGTCGATGTTCAGTTTGGCAACGGTCAGCTTGCCTTTGTAGGTTTCAGCAATCTCGTCCAGAACAGGAGCGATCATTTTGCAAGGGCCGCACCACTCAGCCCAGTAGTCGACCAGTACAGCGCCTTCGGCCTTGAGTACGTCGGCCTCGAAGCTAGCGTCGCTAACGTGTTTGATAAGATCGCTGCTCATGGAAGTCTCCAGGTTGTAAGCAAAAAAACGTGGCCCATCATAGCCGCCCTTCCCTCGTTCAGGAAGGTGCAGATGATTGAGTCTCACTATGGTGGTGCATGAGTTTGGGTATAGCTCAAGTCAGGATGTGGCGGGAGCGACGAAGGCAATTCCGGTGCGCAGGGCAGCGTTACGCACATGTTCGTGCATGGCCTTCTGCGCCGCGCCGGACGAACGCCGGGCCAGTGCACGGAGGATTTTGCGGTGCTCGTGCCAGGTTTCCATGGCCCGTTCGGCCCGGATGAACGGTAGCTTCTGGCTCTCCAGGAAAATGTCGGCGCTGGCCGTCAGGATGCTCAGCATCGCCTGATTACCGCTGGCCAGCAGGATGCGCCGGTGAAACTCGAAGTCCAGGCGCGCCGCCGCCTCGAAGTCACCCACCTTCAGTTCATTACGCATCGCGGCGACGTTGTCCTCCAAAGCATCGAGTTCATCGGTGCTCAACGTCACGGCGGCCAGCCCGGCGGCAAAACCTTCCAGGGCATAGCGCAACTGGAAGATATCCAGCGGTGATGCCTGTGCCGCGAACGGCCAGCTCGCCGCCGCATCCTGGCGAGGCAAGTCCACCGGCGCCTGCACGAAAACGCCTTTGCCCGGCTGAATGCTGATCACGCCCAAGGCACTCAGCGACGACAACGCCTCGCGCAACGACGCCCGACTGACCCCCAATTGCACCGCCAGATCCCGCTGCGAAGGCAAGGCATCCCCCGGCCCGAAACCTTGTTCGGCGATCAGTTTGCGGATGGCTTGCAACGCCACTTCAGGTACAGCTCGGGAGATCGAATTCATGGTTTTCGGACGAACCAGGCGAATGAGCGGCTAGTTTTAAAGCTATTCGCGGCGCCCGGCAAGTCGTGCCCCACCGGGGTTCGGTAATGGCCGACGATGCGCTATCAGAGTGCGAAACACAGACCGACTGTTCAGACCAGTAAGACCGAACAACACCAGTAAAACCGTGGCTTGGCACGGCAAAAACCCAATGTTGGCATGGCCCGTGCTCTGTCGATCCGCAGAAATCATTCCTCGCCGATCCGGAGATTTGCCATGACCCTGCGTTACAGCGCCCTCCTCGCCTCCCTGTTCGCCAGCCTGCTGCTGAGCCAGGTGCCCGCCCACGCCGACGGTCTGGAGGATGTGGTCAAACGCGGCGTCCTCAAGGTTGCCGTGCCTCAGGACTTCCCGCCGTTTGGCTCGGTCGGCCCGGACATGAAACCCCGCGGCCTCGATATCGACACCGCCAAACTGCTGGCCGACCAACTCAAGGTCAAGCTTGAACTGACGCCGGTCAACAGCACCAACCGCATCCCGTTCCTGACCACCGGCAAGGTCGATCTGGTGATCTCCAGCCTCGGCAAGAACCCCGAGCGCGAGAAAGTCATCGATTTCTCCAGCGCCTACGCGCCGTTCTACCTCGCGGTGTTCGGCCCGCCGGATGCCGCCATCAAAGGCCTGGACGACCTCAAGGGCAAAACCATCAGCGTCACCCGTGGCGCCATCGAAGACATCGAACTGACCAAAGTCGCCCCCGAAGGCGTCACCATCAAGCGCTTCGAAGACAACAACTCGACCATCGCAGCCTACCTCGCCGGACAGGTTGACCTGATCGCCAGCGGCAACGTGGTGATGGTCGCGATCAGCGAGAAAAGCCCGAAACGCGTGCCCGCGCTGAAAGTGAAGCTCAAGGATTCGCCGGTCTACGTCGGCGTAAACAAGAACGAGCCGGCGTTGCTGGGCAAGGTCAACCAGATCCTCGCCACCGCCAAGACTGACGGCGCGCTGGAAAAAAACTCACAGACCTGGCTGAAAGAGCCGCTGCCGGCCGATCTCTGATCGTCCCTCGGGAGATTTGATATGGCCTATCAGTTCGACTTTCTGCCGGTGGTGCAAAACACCGACCTGCTCGTGCGCGGTGCGCTGTTCACCCTGGAACTGACGGCCATCGGTGCGGTGCTCGGCGTCGGTCTGGGCATTGTCGGCGCGCTGGTGCGGGCGTGGAATATCCGCCCGTTCTCGGCGATCTTCGGGGTTTACGTCGAGTTGATCCGCAACACGCCGTTTCTGGTGCAGTTGTTTTTCATCTTCTTCGGTTTGCCATCGCTGGGCGTGCAGATTTCCGAATGGCAGGCGGCGGTGCTGGCGATGGTGATCAACCTCGGCGCTTATTCGACCGAGATCATCCGCGCCGGCATTCAAGCGATCCCTCGCGGACAACTGGAAGCCGCCGCAGCGTTGGCGATGACCCGGCTCGAAGCCTTCCGCCATGTGGTCCTGCTGCCAGCGCTGGGCAAGGTGTGGCCGGCGCTGAGCAGCCAGATCATCATCGTGATGCTCGGCTCGGCGGTCTGTTCGCAGATCGCCACTGAAGAGCTGAGCTTTGCCGCCAACTTCATTCAGTCGCGCAACTTCCGCGCCTTCGAAACCTACGCCCTGACCACGCTGCTTTATCTGTGCATGGCTTTATTGATCCGTCAGTTGCTGAACTGGATCGGTCGTCGATACATCGTCAGGAGCAGCCAATGAGCGATTTCACGTTCTGGGACATCGTGCGCAACTTGCTCACAGGCCTGCAATGGACGCTGGCGCTGTCGCTGGTGGCGTTTATCGGCGGCGGGTTGATCGGGTTGCTGATCATGGTCATGCGCATTTCGAAAAATGCCCTGCCGCGCAACGTTGCACGCACCTACATCGAGCTGTTCCAGGGCACGCCGCTGTTGATGCAGCTGTTCCTGGTGTTTTTCGGGGTGGCGCTGGCCGGGGTGGAAATCTCGGCGTGGATGGCGGCGGCGATTGCCCTGACCCTGTTTACCAGCGCTTACCTGGCGGAGATCTGGCGTGGTTGCGTGGATTCGATTCCCAACGGTCAGTGGGAAGCTTCGTCGAGCCTGGCGCTCAACCCGCTGGAGCAACTGCGCTACGTGATCCTGCCGCAAGCGTTGCGCATCGCCGTGGCGCCGACCGTGGGTTTCTCGGTGCAAGTGGTCAAAGGCACCGCCGTGACCTCGATCATCGGCTTCACCGAACTGACCAAGACCGGCGGGATGCTCGCCAACGCGACCTTCGAACCGTTCATGGTCTACGGCCTCGTCGCCCTCGGCTACTTCCTGCTCTGCTACCCCTTGTCCCTCAGTGCGCGCTACCTGGAAAGGAGACTGCATGCCTCTGCTTAGAATTTCCGCCCTGCATAAATATTACGGCGACCACCATGTACTCAAAGGCATCGACCTCAGCGTCGAGGAAGGCCAGGTGGTGGCGATCATCGGTCGCAGCGGCTCGGGCAAATCGACCTTGTTGCGCACGCTGAACGGCCTGGAGTCGATCAACGACGGCGTGATCGAAGTCGACGGCGAATACCTCGATGCCGCTCGCGCCGATTTACGCAGCCTGCGGCAGAAAGTCGGGATGGTGTTTCAGCAGTTCAACCTGTTCCCGCACCTGACGGTGGGCGAAAACGTGATGCTCGCGCCGCAAGTGGTGCAAAAAGTGCCCAAGGCCAGAGCGGTGGAGTTGGCGCGGGAGATGCTGGAACGGGTCGGGTTGGGCGAGAAGTTTGATGCGTTCCCGGATCGGCTGTCGGGCGGGCAGCAGCAGCGCGTGGCGATTGCCCGGGCGCTGGCGATGTCGCCGAAGGTGTTGCTGTGCGATGAGATCACTTCGGCGCTGGACCCGGAACTGGTCAATGAGGTGCTGAGCGTGGTTCGGCAACTGGCCAAGGAAGGTATGACGCTGATCATGGTCACCCATGAAATGCGCTTTGCCCGGGAGGTTGGGGACAAGTTGGTGTTCATGCATCAGGGGAAGGTGCATGAGGTCGGGGATCCGAAGATTCTGTTCGCGAACCCGCAGACGGCGGAGCTGGCGAATTTTATCGGGACGGTCGAAGCGACAGCCTGAAAGATCTTCAGTGGCTGTTATGTCGCCTTCGCGGGCAAGCCTCGCTCCTACAGATTCAGGCTGTTCGCGGAACATTCACCCACCGCCAACCTGTAGGAGCGAGGCTTGCCCGCGAAGGCGTCTGCGAGATCACTACTCTTTCCTGCTCAGGATCAAGGCTTTGAACGCTACGCGTTGGCGTCAGCGTTTGATCGTGGCACGATGTCGAGGTTATCGACCGAGACCCCCTGACCATGCCGCAATCCCAAGCCAAGAATCTGTCCCTGATCGCCGCAATCGACCTGGGCTCCAACAGCTTTCACATGGTCGTGGCCAAGGCCCAGAACGGCGAAATCCGTATTCTCGAGCGTCTCGGGGAGAAGGTTCAGCTGGCCGCCGGCATCGACGAAGAGCGCCACCTCAACGAAGAATCCATGCAGCGCGGCCTCGATTGCCTGAAGCGTTTTGCCCAACTGATCAGCGGTATGCCGCCCGGCGCCGTGCGGATCGTGGGCACCAACGCCTTGCGCGAAGCTCGTAACCGCGTCGAATTCATCCGCCGCGCCGAAGAAATTCTCGGCCACCCGGTGGAAGTCATCTCCGGTCGTGAAGAAGCGCGCCTGATCTACCTCGGCGTGTCCCACACCCTCGCCGATACGCCGGGCAAACGCCTGGTGGCCGACATTGGCGGCGGCAGTACCGAATTCATTATCGGCCAGCGCTTCGAGCCGCTGCTGCGCGAAAGCCTGCAAATGGGCTGCGTCAGCTACACCCAGCGTTATTTCAAGGACGGCAAGATCACCCCGGCCCGCTACGCCCAGGCGTACACGGCGGCGCGGCTGGAGATCATGAGCATCGAACACGCCCTGCATCGCCTGACCTGGGATGAAGCCATCGGCTCCTCGGGCACCATCCGTGCGATCGGCCTGGCGCTGAAAGCCGGCGGTCACGGTACGGGCGAGGTCAACGCCCAAGGCCTGGCCTGGCTCAAGCGCAAGCTGATCAAACTCGGTGATGTCGAGAAAATCGACTTCGAAGGCATCAAGCCTGACCGCCGGGCGATTTTCCCGGCGGGCCTGGCGATTCTCGAAGCGATCTTCGACGCCCTCGAACTGCAACGCATGGACCACTGCGAAGGCGCACTGCGCGAAGGCGTGCTCTATGACCTGTTGGGCCGTCACCATCATGAAGACGTCCGTGAGCGCACGCTCAGCTCGCTGATGGAGCGCTATCACGTCGATCTGGAGCAAGCGGCACGGGTCGAGCGCAAGGCACTGCATGCGTTCGATCAGGTGGCGGAGGATTGGGAGCTGGACGACGGCGTCTGGCGCGAACTGCTCGGCTGGGCTGCCAAGGTCCATGAAGTGGGCCTGGACATCGCTCACTATCAATATCACAAGCACGGCTCGTACCTGATCGAGCACTCGGACCTCGCCGGGTTCTCCCGCGAAGACCAACTGATGCTCGCGCTCCTGGTGCGTGGCCACCGCCGCAACATTCCCCGGGACCGGTTTGCCGATTTTGGCGACGAAGGCATCAAGCTGATTCGCCTGTGCGTGCTGCTGCGCTTTGCGATCCTGTTCCATCACATCCGCGGCACCCAGGAAATGCCTCAAGTGGCGCTGCACGCCAATGGTGACAGCCTGGAGGTGTTGTTCCCGGAAAACTGGCTGGACGACAACCAGCTGACCCAGGCTGACTTTGCGCTGGAAGCTGAATGGCTGACGCGTGTGGGTTTCGTGCTCAACGTCCGATAACCCCCCGAAAAACGCTCGCCGTACACGGTTCTGTAGGAGCACGGCTTGCCGGCGAAGGCGATTTCGAGGACGCCTTCGCGGGCAAGCCTCGCTCCTACGGGTCTGCGCGCTCAGGCGACACCTGTAGGAGCCAGCTTGCTGCGGGCGGCGTTCCGACGATGGCGATCTCACTGACGCCTTCGCCGGCAAGCCGTGCTCCTACAGGGGGTTGTGGTGGAAACAAAAATGGCGATCCGCAGGGATCGCCATTTTTTATGCCGCGTGAAGGTTAACGCACCGCCAGAATCGGGCTGCCCAACCGCTCCAGCAACGTGGCCTGTGCACTGCGCGGGTTCTGGTTGCCGGTCGGCGTGTTGCGGATGTAACGACCGTCCGCCTGCAGGCTCCAGCTGTGAGTGTTATCGGTGAGATAAAGCTCCAGCTCTTTCTTGACCCGCATGATCAGCTTCTTGCCTTCCACCGGGAAGCAAGTCTCGACGCGCTTGTCGAGGTTGCGTTCCATCCAGTCGGCACTGGAGAGGAACATCTGCTCTTCACCGCCATTGAGGAAGTAGAAGACCCGGGTGTGTTCCAGGAAGCGGCCGATGATCGAGCGCACGTGGATGTTGTGCGAAACCCCGGCGATGCCCGGACGCAGGCAGCACATGCCACGCACCACCAGGTCAATGCGCACGCCGGACTGGCTGGCCTTGTACAGCGCGCGGATGATCTTCGGATCGGTCAGCGAGTTGAACTTGGCGATGATGTGCGCCGGTTTGCCGTCGAGGGCGAACTGAGTCTCCCGGGCAATCATGTCGAGCATGCCCTTCTTCAGGGTGAACGGCGCGTGCAACAGCTTCTTCATGCGCAGGGTTTTACCCATGCCGATCAGCTGGCTGAACAATTTGCCGACGTCTTCGCACAGGGCGTCGTCGGAGGTCAGCAGGCTGTAGTCGGTGTACAGACGGGCGTTGGCCGCGTGGTAGTTGCCGGTACCCAAGTGGGCGTAACGCACAATCTCGCCAGCCTCGCGACGCAGGATCAGCATCATCTTGGCGTGGGTCTTGAAGCCGACCACGCCGTAGATCACCACCGCACCGGCCGCTTGCAGACGGCTGGCCAGTTGCAGGTTGGACTCTTCGTCGAACCGCGCGCGCAATTCGATCACCGCGGTGACTTCCTTGCCGTTACGCGCCGCATCCACCAGCGCATCGACGATTTCCGAGTTGGCGCCAGAGCGGTACAGCGTCTGACGCACCGCCAATACGTGCGGATCCTTCGCCGCCTGACGCAGCAAATCGACCACAGGCGTAAACGACTCGAACGGGTGCAGCAGCAGAATGTCCTGCTTGCTGATCACGCTGAAAATGTTCTCGCTGTTCTGCAGCAGTTTCGGGATCTGCGGCGTGAACGGCAGGTATTGCAGCTCGCGCTGACTGTCGAGGCCGGTGATGCTGAACAGGCGGGTCAGGTTGACCGGACCGTTGACCTGATACAGCTCGGTCTCGTGCAGGTTGAACTGCTTGAGCAGGTAGTCGGACAGGTGTTTCGGGCACGTGTCGGCCACTTCCAGACGCACCGCGTCACCGTAGCGACGGGAGAACAGCTCGCCGCGCAGGGCGCGGGCCAGGTCTTCCACGTCTTCGGTGTCGACGGCAAGGTCGGCGTTTCGGGTCAGGCGGAACTGGTAGCAGCCCTTGACCTTCATGCCCTGGAACAAGTCATCGGCGTGCGCGTGAATCATCGACGACAGGAAGACATAGTTGTCGCCAGGGCCACCGACTTCTTCCGGCACCTTGATCACTCGCGGCAGCAGACGCGGGGCCGGGATGATCGCCAGACCGGAGTCGCGACCGAAGGCGTCGATGCCTTCGAGCTCGACGATGAAGTTCAGGCTCTTGTTCACCAGCAACGGGAACGGGTGCGTCGGGTCGAGGCCGATCGGGGTGATGATCGGCGCGATCTCGTCGCGGAAATAACGGCGGACCCAGGTTTTGAGCTTGGTGGTCCAGTAACGGCGACGGATGAAGCGGACCTGATGCTTTTCCAGTTCCGGCAACAGAATGTCGTTGAGGATGGCGTACTGGCGGTCAACGTAACCGTGCACCAGCTCACTGATCCGGGCCAGGGCCTGGTGCGGTTGCAGACCATCGGCGCCGGCCTGTTCACGGGCGAAGGTGATCTGCTTCTTGAGACCGGCCACACGAATTTCGAAGAACTCATCCAGGTTGCTGGAGAAAATCAGCAGGAACTTCAGCCGTTCCAGCAACGGATAGGACTCGTCCAGCGCCTGTTCCAGCACGCGGATGTTGAACTGCAGTTGCGAGAGTTCGCGGTGGATGTACAGGCTGCTGTCATCCAGGCCCGGAATGACAATCGCTGGCGCCGCCGGCGCGGTTTCGACCACTACCGCAGGCGGAGCAGGCTCCAGCTCCGGCGGGGTTTCGGCGATCGGCTCCACCACGGGTTGAGCCTCTTGTACTGCAACTTCAGTGAGTCCTTCGGTATTCATCGAATGTTCCTGGGAGGGCTATTTTTGCTCTCGTAACAATTGAGCAGCACGTACGGCAAAGTAAGTCAGGATGCCATCAGCGCCTGCACGTTTAAAAGCGGTCAGGGATTCGAGGATAACCCCTTCGCTCAACCAGCCATTCTGGATCGCCGCCATGTGCATGGCGTATTCACCGCTGACCTGATAAACAAAAGTCGGCACTTTGAATTCTTCTTTGACCCGGTAAAGGATGTCCAGATATGGCATGCCTGGCTTGACCATGACCATGTCTGCGCCTTCTGACAAGTCCGCCGCCACTTCGTGCAGGGCTTCGTTGCTGTTGGCCGGGTCCATCTGATAGGAGGCCTTGTTGGCCTTGCCCAGGTTCAGCGCCGAACCCACCGCATCGCGGAACGGGCCGTAATAGGCGCTGGCGTACTTCGCCGAATAGGCCATGATCCGCACGTTGACGTGATCGGCCAGCTCGAGGGCTTCGCGGATCGCCTGAATGCGACCGTCCATCATGTCCGACGGGGCCACCACTTGAGCACCGGCTTCGGCGTGGGACAGGGCCTGCTTGACCAGTGCGTCGACGGTAATGTCGTTTTGCACATAGCCTTCTTCGTCGAGGATACCGTCCTGACCGTGGGTGGTGAACGGGTCCAGCGCGACGTCGGTGATCACACCCAGTTCAGGGAACTGCGCACGCAGGGCGCGAGTGGCGCGCTGGGCAATGCCGTTCGGGTTCCACGCTTCGGCGGCGTCCAGCGACTTGAGTTCCGGTGGCGTGACCGGGAACAGCGCCACGGCTGGAATCCCCAGTTCAACCCACTTGGCCGCTTCTTCCAGCAACAGGTCGATGGTCAGGCGTTCAACGCCGGGCATCGAGGCCACCGCTTCGCGACGGTTTTCACCGTCCAGCACAAACACCGGCAGGATCAGGTCATCGACAGTCAGGACGTTTTCACGAACCAGTCGACGCGAGAAATCATCACGGCGGTTACGGCGCAGGCGGGTGGCTGGAAACAAGCGATTGGCGGGGGTAAAGCTCACGGCAGACTCCTGAGCCCGCGCTGGCGGGCGAGCGTGACAGTTATAAGCGGCCATTATGACCGTGGTATTACAGTTGTGTGCACCCCCGCGACACGTAGTCGCATTCCATTGTCCTTGTAGGAAATGTTCACGTCGAGACACATTTGGACACTTTCATGAATGTGCACGAAGGGTTAGGCTGCGCGTTCATTTCGCCAGCACCCAGACAATGCTCCAACAATTTCTGCATGACTTCGGCTACTTTGCCCTTTTTCTCGGCACGTTCTTCGAAGGCGAAACCATCCTGGTGCTCGCAGGCTTCCTCGCGTTCCGTGGATACATGGACATCAACATCGTGGTGGTCGTGGCGTTTTTCGGCAGTTATGCCGGCGACCAGCTGTGGTACTTCCTGGGACGCAAGCACGGCCGCAAGTTGCTGGCGCGCAAGCCTCGCTGGCAGATGATGGGCGACCGGGCACTGGAACACATTCGCAGGCACCCGGACATCTGGGTGCTGAGCTTCCGTTTTGTCTACGGTTTGCGCACGGTGATGCCGGTGGCGATCGGCCTGTCGGGTTATCCGCCGGGACGTTACTTGTTGCTGAACGGGATCGGCGCCGCGATCTGGGCGGCCGCACTGGCGGCTGCGGCCTATCACTTCGGCGCTGTGCTCGAAGGCATGCTGGGCAGCGTCAAGAAGTATGAGCTATGGGTACTCGGCGCCCTGCTGGTGCTGGGCTTTGCCTTGTGGCTGCGTCGCCGCTTCAAGAATGCGCGCCTGGCCAAGCAGGTCTATGCCGAAGAGCAGGCCTTGAAAGCCGAACAGGCCAAGGCCGCCGAGGTCAAGACGCCAAGCGAGTGAAACGGTTTCTGCAACAGTAGAGACCGATTCCGCTGAGCAGGCTGTAACTCAGCAGGCCGACCCAGCCCACCGCGCTGGCCGGCCACAGCCCGACCAGCGGTGCCAGCCACACCAGCGGCACGTTCGACGCCAGCCGCAGCAGCTCCAGCTTCAACGCCCACGGGCGATTCTCCAGGGCCACGCCCAACGTAAACAACCCCAGCGCCACGGCGCTCCAGCCGAGCACCAGCGCAGCGGTCGGCAGGTGCGGCTCGAAGTTCATCAAGTAACTGCCCAGCGCGATGTAGACGCAGAACTGCAACAGCACATAAATCTGCTGACGCCCGTCCAGCGGCACTTCGAATTTGCGGAACTGGCTCAAGTCCGGCTTGCTCATCGGGTATTTCGCCGCCACGTCCGCTGGCCGCCAACCGGTGCGCATGAACCAGATCCGCAGCTTGTCCCACGTGCTTTCAGCCCGTCGCGCGTCATCCCATAGCTGCGCGTAAAACTGCACGTTCGCCCACAACGGATTCCAGCTCGCCAGCGGCGTGGTCACGCCGAAAATCACCGGCTCATTGTCGTCTTCTTCCTGGAACGAGCCAAACAGACGGTCCCAGATAATGAACACCCCGCCGTAGTTGCGATCCATGTAGAGAGAGTTCTGTGCATGGTGGGCCCGATGGTTGGATGGCGTGACGAAGAACCACTCGAACCACCCGAGCTTGGGAATGTGCCGGGTATGCACCCAGAATTGATACAGCAGGTTCAGCGCGGCGACGCTGACAAACACCAGCAGCGGCACGCCGAGTACCGCCATCGGCAGGTAGAAAATCCAGCTCAACAGGAAACCGGTACTGGTCTGGCGCAACGCCGTGGAGAGGTTGTAGTCCTCGCTCTGGTGATGCACCGAATGTGCGGCCCAGAGGATGTTGCGCTCGTGGCCCATGCGATGCAGCCAGTAGTAGCAGAAGTCGTAGAGAACGAAGGCGAACACCCAGACCCAGACGCTGTCGGCAGAGAGTTCGAACAGCGCCAGATGCTTGAGCGCGAAGGCATAGGTCACCAGCCCCACGCCCTTGGTCAACAGGCCCGTGGTGGTCGACAGCACGCCGGTGCTGATGCTGTTGATCGCGTCGGCCACCCGATAGTTGCTGACCCCGCGCCAACGGTCGGCCAGCAGTTCGACGGCAATCAACACAAAGAAGAACGGCACCGCATACAGAATGAAGTCCATGACGCGCCCTGATCGGAATCTTGAGGACAGATGCTAGGTGTAGCCGCGAATTGAACCTATGGCAACGAGTGACAAATTAGTGGACATTTAACGCCATGAATCTGGAGAAAAGCCCATGAGCAAAAAAATTGCAGTGATCCTTTCCGGCTGTGGCGTCTACGACGGCGCCGAGATCCACGAAAGCGTGATTACCTTGCTGCGACTGGATCAGCGCGGCGCGCAGGTGCAGTGCTTCGCCCCCAACATCGCGCAGTTGCACGTGATCAACCACCTGACCGGCGAAGAAATGCCCGAGTCGCGCAATGTGCTGGTGGAGTCGGCGCGGATCGCCCGGGGCAACATCAAGGATATTCGCGAAGCTGACGTCGAAGAGTTCGATGCGCTGATCGTGCCGGGTGGTTTTGGCGCGGCGAAGAACCTGTCGAACTTCGCCATCGAAGGCGCTGGCTGCACCGTGCAACCCGATGTTCTCGCCCTGACCGAGGCGTTTGCCGAAGCGGGTAAACCGGTCGGGCTGATCTGCATCTCGCCGGCGCTGGCCGCGAAGATTTATGGACCGGGCGTGACCTGCACCATCGGCAATGACGCCGATACCGCCGCCGCGATGAACAAGATGGGCGCCACTCACAAGGATTGCGCAGTGACTGACATCGTTGAAGACAAAGCACGCAAGCTGGTGAGCACCCCGGCGTACATGCTGGCGCAATCGATCAGCGAAGCAGCGTCCGGCATCAACAAACTGGTCGACCGCGTGCTAGAACTGACCCACGAAAACGACGCCTGACACGGATTACTGTAGGAGCTGGCTTGCCAGCGATGAGGCCGTAACATTCAGCGCATCATTTGCTGACTGTTCGATTGCTATCGCTGCGGCGATCCGACAAGCCAGCTCCTACAGGGGTTAACGCAGGGTTCAGGACTTGCGGGTCAGCCGCGTCAGGATCCGGTCCAGCGCATTGGCAAACGCCTGCTTCTCGCGCTCGC
The DNA here is from genome assembly GCF_019946675.1 of Pseudomonas sp. BF-B-15. Lineage (NCBI taxonomy): Bacteria > Pseudomonadati > Pseudomonadota > Gammaproteobacteria > Pseudomonadales > Pseudomonadaceae > Pseudomonas > Pseudomonas sp. BF-B-15. The sequence continues at coordinate 826 of NZ_JAGYFZ010000054.1, read as the reverse complement.
CAAACGGCGCCGGCCCGCCGCTCATCTGCCCCTGTTCACGCAAGTCGGTGAACAGGTTGCGCACCGCCAACCGATCACCCATGTTCTGCGCGTCGAACTCCTTGCCTCGCGGGTCCAGCGCCGCCACGCCTTTCTTCACCAAGCGGTCCGCCAGTGGCACATCGCTGCAGATCACCAGCTCACCAGGCACCGCGTGTTCCACCAGATAATCGTCCGCCGCATCCGGCCCGCTCGGCACCACGATCAACTTCACCAGCGCCAGCCCCGGCTTGATCTGCGGCTGCCCGGCCACCAGCACCACCTCGAACTGACGCTTGAGGGCGAACTTCACCACCAGATCCTTCGCTGCCCGGGGGCAAGCGTCGGCATCGATCCACACACGCATAGAGTTTTTCCCCTTTAAAAGCTTCGCGGGCAAGCCTCGCTCCTACAGGTTATACGTAATCCTGTAGGAGCGAGGCTTGCCCGCGAATGTGAGCGCAGCGAATGCTTTTTAAGAAACCGGCACCCGCCGCTTCTCAGCCAACCGGCTACGCCCATACAGCACAATGATCGCAATGATCGCCACCGCCTGCGCACTCAACGAATACGCATCTGCGTGAATACCCAGCCAGTCGAAGTCAAAGAACGGCACCGGCCGCGTACCGAAGATCCCGGCTTCCTGCAACGCCTTCACGCCATGACCGGCAAACACCACCGACAACGCGCACAACAACCCGGCGTTGATACTGAAGAACAGCGACAGCGGCAGTTTCGCCGAGCCCCGCAGGATCACCCACGCCAGGCCAACCAACAGCACCAGCGCCGTCGCCCCGCCCGCCAACAC